>DATEMD010000056.1:0-14740 GCA_035275845.1 Allostellaceae bacterium
GCGACCGGCCAGACCGCGCTGTGGACGGCGATCTTCTTCGTCGCTTCGGCGGCGGCGAGCGCCGCTTATCTCACCGCCGGCGAGATCTTTCCGCTTGAGCTGCGCGCGCTGATTATTGCGTTGTTCTACGGCTTCGGCACCGCCATCGGCGGCATCGCCGGCCCGGTGCTGTTCGGGTTCCTGATCGAAACCGGTTCGCGTTCGGCACTGATGTGGGGCTATCTGCTGGCCGCGACATTGATGATCGTCGCGGCGGCGGCCGAGGCCGCGATCGGCGTCGATGCCGAACGTCGGCCGCTCGAAGATGTGGCCGCGCCACTCTCCACCAGCGTGTGATCGCCCGCCCCCAGGGCGTGTACGACGCCGCGCCGCTTTCGCCGCGCATGCCTCCCCGCACAATATCTCATTGAGCAGCCGGCACCGAACCGCGTTAGCTTGCGGCGGGAATTCCGGAGCCCTGAATGTCGGTCGAGATTGAAGCGCGCGTCATGCCAGGCCTGCGGCCGCGGCACGCCGCGATCGCCGGCATGTCCGCATTGCTGCTCGGCATCGGCCTGTCGCGATTCGGATTTGCGCCGCTCATTCCGGCGCTGGTGCAGGCCGGGTGGTTCACCGCCGCGCAGGCGGGCTATCTTGGTGCAACCAACCTTGCTGGCTATGTCATCGGCGCGGCGATCGCCCGGCGCGCCGCCCATCACATCCCGGCCATGGCGCTGGTGAAGGCGGCGATGATCCTTGCCGCGGCGAGTTTCGCTGGTTGTGCCGCACCGCTGGGTTTCGGCTGGTATTTCGGCTGGCGGCTGCTCTCCGGAATTGTCGGCGGCGTGCTGATGATCCTGGCACCAACCGCCGTGCTCGCGGCAACGCCGGTCGACCGTCGTGGTCGTGTCGCCGGTATCGTATTCACCGGTGTTGGCGCCGGCATCGCGTTGTCGGGCACCGCGATCCCTTGGCTGGTGCGCGCCGGGCTGCCGACGACGTGGCTGACATTGGCCACCATCGGCATCGCGTTGACCGTCGTAGCGTGGAGCGGCTGGCCGCACCACGCACACATTCTCGATGCGCGCAAGCCAACGGCGCAGCCGCCACTGTCGCCAACAGTCGTGCGGCTGGTGATTTCCTACGGTGTCATCGGCCTCGCGTTCGCGCCCCACACTGTTTATTGGACGGACTTCATCGCCCGTGGTCTCGACTTGGGCTTGGACATCGGCGGATTCTGCTGGCTGGTGCTCGGCCTCGGCGCGGCCTGCGGTCCGATGCTGAGCGGCTTCGTCGCCGAGCGCCTGGGTTTCGCACGCACCTATACGCTGGCCCTGGTCGCGCTCGCCATTTGCATTGGCGCGCCGGTGCTGTGGCCGAGCATGCCGGTACTGCTGCTGTCCTCGTTCGGCACGGGCGCATGCGGCCTCGCCACCACGTCGCTGGGGTCCGGCCGCGCGGGCGAATTGGTGCCGATCGAGCAGCATCGCCAGCTTTGGGGTTGGATGACGATTGCCTACGCGATCGTGTACGCCGCTGGCGGCTATATCAGCGCCTTCATCTTCGCGCGGACCGGCTCATATCCGTTGCTGTTCGCGTTCGGCGCGACGATGGCCATGGTATCGGCGCTGCTCGCCTGGCGATCGGCGCAGAGCGCACACTTCAGACCCTCGGCGTAAGCTCCGTTCGCCTCACGAAATACCGCGCGCCGTGCACAGCACGGCGAAATCACGGCAAAGCCGTGGCGCCTTGATGGCACGCCGTATTAACGGCGTGTCCATCGTCCCCATCAGGCAACCGAACCGTCGGGCGGTCGTTTATACGCCCGGTTTCGAACGCTCTAACCAGGCTGGAGCGCATCATGCTCAACGAGAGCATCGGACGCCGTGTTACCGGAGGAGCCGGCAAAATCGGTCTGATTTTGTGCGGCTTCGGAATCACCACTGCGCTTGTTTTCTCAGTCGATGTCGGCGCGCTGTGGCGCGACCTGATGACGGTCGGATTCGGACTGACGATCATCCTTGCGCTGCACGTCGTGGTGATGGCGATCGACGGAATGAGCTGGCGAACGCTGTTGCCGAAGCGCAATGCCGGGACATTCGGCTTGCTGTTATGGGCACGCTGGGTACGTGAATCCACCAACCTGCTGTTGCCGGTGGCGCAGATCGGGGGCGAAGTCGCCGGCGTCCGCCTCTTGACTTTGAACGGCGTGAGCCTGCGCAGCGCCAGCGCCAGCGTCATTCTCGACAAGCTCGCCGAGGGCGTGAGCCAGCTGATATTCGCGATCGCGGGGCTCGGCATTTTGATCGTCACGCGCGGCGTCAGCGACCTGGCGCTTGCAATCGCCGCCGGCCTCGCGATCGTCAGCGCCGCCGCCATCGGTATCATCGCCGTCCAGTACGCCGGCGGCTTTGCCGGCGCCGAACGCTGGTTATACGGCGTCTGCACACGAATCCACCCGCGCGCACGCGACGCCTTCGCCAGCGTCGCCGAAACGATCCGGTCGACCGGCCGCATACGCTCCGTCGCCGTCAGCGTCTGCCTGCATCTGGCGGCCTGGTGTCTCGGCAGCGCCGAGGTATGGCTTGCGCTGCGCTTCATGGGGCATCCGATCGGCGTGCCGACAGCGCTGGCGATTGAAAGTCTCGGTAGTGTCATTACCGCCGCCGGTTTCATCGTTCCGGGCGCGATCGGCGTGCAGGAAAGCGGCTACATGGCGATCGGCGCGGCATTGGGATTGCCGGTCGAGCTTGGCCTGGCCATGTCGTTGGTCAAACGCGCACGGCAGATTCTGCTTGGGCTGCCTGCGCTCGCCTCCTGGCAAGCCGCCGAACTCGGTTGGCTGCGACTGAGGCGACGCGAACACACCCGGCTTCGCGACCATGCGCCGGCGCCAAGCAGCGCGTCGAACGCCTATGTCCGCCGCGCGATGCGCGTGCTGCTGCGGCCGCTCGCGAACACCGGATTGACGCCGAACCATCTCACGACGTTGCGGACCGCCACCGGCCTTGCCGCTTGCGCGGCATGTTGCCTCGGTACGACAGCGGGCATTTGGTGGGCCGGCGGACTTTGGATCGTGTCGTGCCTGATCGATCGCGCCGACGGCGAATTCGCGCGCCTCACCGGGCAATGCAGCCGTACGGGCCAACTTTATGACTATGCCGGCGACGTGGTGCTGAACGCGGCGATCTTCTTCGCCATCGGCATCGGGTTGCGGCACGCCGTCGGCACCGGCTGGACGATTGCCCTCGGCGCGTGGACCATGCTCGCGATTGCCAGCGCATCGATCCTGGCCGAAACGCTGGAGCGGCGCATCGGCGAAAAAAGCTTCCCGTCGCAGGCCGGCTTCGATTTCGACGACATTCTGTTCGTTCTCGCGCCGGTGCTGTGGTCCGGACACGGATTCGCATTGCTCGTCGGCGGTGCGATCGGCGGCCCCGTGGCGGCACTGATCCTTGCCGTGCGTTTGAGCCAGTTGCCGGCGCCGCCGCCACGCATTCTGGCGGCCGAATAGGCTCCCAGACCGTAAGCCGCTACGGCGCTAATAACCGGCGCCGGCCGGAAGACCGCAGTGACTCCGCACTGATGATCAAGCTATAATCAACACCAAGGTTAGTGGATAAAAATTCGTCTCGGGCATCATGCTAACCACGGAGAAAAGCCAATGTCGGGAGGGAACTTACGTGCGCGCGGGGGCGCATTTTTTGCCCCGCTGATCGCCGCCGTCTTTCTGTTCGCAGGCACCGCGGCCCACGCTCAAAAGCCGATCGTCGTCGGCGCATCGATCTCGGAAACCGGGCCGCTGGCCGTCGACGCGGCCTATCACCTGAAAGGCATCCAGCTCGGCGTGGCGGACGCCAACGCGCATGGCGGCTGGCTCGGCCGCAAGCTCGAGCTCAAATATTACGACGACCAAAGCAATCCCGGCACGGCGGTGCGGCTCTATACCCGCCTGATCACCGAGGATAAGGTCGATCTGCTCGTCGGGCCATATTCGAGCGGCATCAGCCAGGCTGTCGCGCCGCTGTTGAACAAGTACGAGCGGCCGACCCCGATGCCAGGCGCCTCACTGCCGGCAATCTTCTCGGCAGGCAACAAATGGGCCTTCCAATTGCTGCCACCGGCCACCGGCTACCTCGACGGCATACTGCCGCTGATGAAGAGCCAGGGCGCACACAAGGTCGCCATTCTTCAGGCGCAGCTGTCGTTTACGCTGGCGTGCGGCCAGGCGCGTCTCGATCAGGCCAAGGCCCTCGGCATGGACGTGGTCTATTCCACGACCTATGCCATGCCGCCGCCTGACTTCTCTTCGATCGCGCTCGCGATCAAGAGCGCCAATCCGGATGGCGTGGTCGTCTGCTCCTATTATCCTGATGCCGTCGGCTTGGCGCAGGCGCTCCATCGCATCGGCTATGCGCCGAAGTTCTTTGCCGAGACTATCGGCCCGGCGGAGGACCAGTTCATCAGCGCGTTGGGACCGATCACCAATCGGATCATCTCCAACACCAGCTGGTGGTCGAGCCTGAAGACGCATGACAATGCCGGCTTCATCGCGCGGTACAAGGCGATGTTCCACGAGGATCCGGACTATCACGCGGCGGCAACTTATGCGGCCATGCAGGTCCTCGGCGCCGCCGTCAAGGCAACCAAGTCGCTCGATCCGGCGAAATTGCAAGCCTGGATGGCGACCCACGAGGTCGAGACCGTGGAGGGCATGTTCAAGAGCGGCCCCACCGGTCTGTCGATGGGGTTCGAGCAATATATGTTCCAGATCCAGAGTGGCAAACGCCTCCTGGTCTGGCCGGCGAAAGACGAACAAGCGAAAGCGCAGGTGCCATACACCGGCCAATAGCCGAGGCGGCCACACGAGGGGGCTGATGGTCGGGGCGGCTGGGTGATCGTACTTCAGTTGATCGTCAACGGGGTGCTCCTGGGCGGGACGTACATTCTGCTCGCCCAGGGGCTCAACCTCGTCTTCGGCGTCATGGGCATCGTCAACCTCGCCCACGGTTCGATCATCACCTTCGTCGGCGTGTTCACCTATTGGTTCGTAACCCACACCGCCCTTAATCCGCTGCTGCTGCTGCCGATCGTCTTCGTCGTCGCGCTTATCCTCGGCGGCGTGCTTCAGCGCCTCCTGCTGGAGCCGCTCGCCAAGCTCGGCAACCGGCGCGAGTTGCTCAGCCTGATGGTCACGTTCGGTCTGTCCTATGTCATCGTCGAAACGGCGATCAACTGCTTCGGCTCGCAGTACGTTTCGCTGCCGAACCTGCAGGAGACTTGGTCGGTTGCCGGACTGGCGATCAACGAGGCTCTGGTCGTCGCCGGCGTCCTTGGCGCGGTCATTTCCGGTTGCCTGCACGTCTGGCTGCATTACACGGCATCGGGCAAGGCGCTGCTGGCGACATCGCAGAACGCGACCGGCGCGGTCACCTGCGGCATCGACGTGCGGCGGATGCGCGGCATCTCCTTCGCCATCGGATCGGCGCTCGCCGCCATCGCGGGAGTCCTGCTGATCCTGATCCTGCCGCTCTCGGCGCCGACGGCGGACACACTCACCATCCTGGCATTCGTCATCGTCGCGCTCGGCGGCCTCGGCGACTACAAGGGCGCGGTCTTCGCCGGACTGCTTCTCGGCCTTGTGCAGTCGGCGGTCGGCTATTACCTCGGCGGCGACGTCGAGGTCGTCGTTCCCTATCTGCTGCTGATCGGCTTCATGGTCATGCGCCCGCAAGGGCTCGGCCAGGCGGCTCGTTAGACGCCAGGCCGCCCCATGAACCTCGACGCGCGACAGGTGGGGCAATGGATCGAGCGGCGGCTTTCCGCCCCCGCCACCGCGAGCACGTTGGGCCCGCGGCCGCTGGGGATCGGGATTTTGGTGGCGCTGATCGCCTGTGCCGGCGCCATGCCGCTGATCGGCAGCGCCTACATCCTGCAACTCGCCACCGACCTCCTCACCTTCGCGGCGCTGGCCTACTCGTGGAACATCATCAGCGGCTGCACCGGCTATTTGTCCTTCGGGCAGGTGTCGTTCTTCGGCATCGGCGCTTACGCCACCTCGGCCCTGGTTCTGCACACATCCGTGCCGTGGTACGCCGCCGCGGTGATCGGCGCCGTCATCGGCGGCGCGAGCGCGGCGCTGCTCGGCACCATCATGCTGCGGTTGCGCGGCATCATGTTCGCGCTCGGCATGCTCGGCTTGGCGCGCATTCTCATGGTGGTTGCATCCAACTGGACCTACATCGGCGGCGCGGCCGGATTGACGTTGCCGGCACAGTTGACGCCCATCGCGGTCTATCTCGCGATGTGGGTCGCGGCTCTGGTCGCCTTCGGGCTGAACTATTTCTTGCTGCGCTCGCAATGGGGCCTGTCCGTCATCGGCGTGCGCGACGAAGAGGTCGCCGCCGCCGCGATCGGCGTGCCGACATCTTGGGTCAAGACCGTCGCCTTCATCATGAGCGCGCTCGCGCCGGCCGCGGTCGGCGGCCTGGTGGCGTGGAACCGCAGCTTCCTCGATCCGCCGAGCGCCTTCGACCCGACGCTCGATCTTCAGGTGATCGTCTTCGCGCTCTTCGGCGGCATCGGCACGCTGTGGGGGCCGGCGCTCGGCACCGTGATCCTCGTCATTGTCGGCGAGCAGTTCTGGGCCTATCTGCCCGATCTGCAACTCGCGCTGTACGGCGTGCTGGTGATCGCCGTCGTGCTCGCCTTCCCCGGCGGCATCGTCGGCGTCGCCAACCGCTTCGGTTGGCTGCGGCGCCGGCCGGTCGCAGCGCCAGCGGTATTTCCGATCGTCTCCCGGCCGCCGCGCCCAGCGCCGCCCGGCAGCGACACGATCATCGAGGTGCGCGACCTGACGGTGCGGTTCGGCGGCCTCGTGGCGCTCAACGGCGTTTCGCTCGCCGTCAAACGCGGCGAGATGGTGAGCATCATCGGCGCCAACGGCGCCGGCAAGACGACGCTGTTCAATGCCATCACCGGCTTCGTCAAACCCAGCGAAGGCGGCGTCTTCTATCAGGGCCAGTTGGTGTCCGACATTCCGTCGCATCGCCGCGCCCATCAGGGCATCGCGCGCACGTTCCAGATTCCGCGGCTGATGGAGTCTTTGACCGTGTGGGAGAACACCGTGCTGGCCGCGCGCCATGGCAAACGCAAGGACGCAGCGGTCGAACAGGCCGCCTGGGCACTGCATACCGTGAAGCTCGATAATTTGTGGCTCGAGCCGCCGGGCAAATTGAGCCCCGGACAGCAGCGGCGCCTCGAGATGGCGCGCGCGCTGGCACTCGATCCGACGGTCATCCTGCTCGACGAGGTCATGGCCGGCATGACGCGCGACGAGCAGGGCGAAATCCGCGAAGTCCTGCGCCATTTCCGCGACCTGGGCGTCGCCGCGGTTGCCGGCGTCGAGCATATCATCGCGGCGATCGCCGATATCTCCGATCGCATGATCGTGCTCGATCGCGGCAAGAAGATCGCCGAAGGCGTGCCGGAGGCGGTGCTACGCGATCCGGTCGTCATCGAATCCTATCTCGGCAAAGTGTCGTGAGCGCGCCGGCATCTTCGTCCAGAGGAACTGACGCCCTCCGCGTCGAAGGGTTGGTCGCCGGGTTTGGCGACATCACCATCCTGCACGACGTCTCGCTGGCGGTGCCGACCGGCAAGGTGACCGTGCTGTTGGGCGCGAACGGCGCCGGCAAGACGACGCTGTTCCGCGCCATCACCGGCCTGGTCACGCCGCGCACCGGCAGCGTCAAACTGTTCGGCAACGAAATCGCCGGCCACGCGCCGCATCTCATCGCCCGCGCCGGCATCGGCCACGTGCCGAGCGGCCGCGAGCTGTTTCCGCGCATGCCGGTGAGCGCCCATCTCGACCTCGGCGAGCGCCTCTGCCCGCCGCCGCAGCGCGCGGCGCTGCGTCAGCGTGTGCTCGAGCTGTTTCCGGCGATTGCCGAGCGGCTCCATCAGGCGGCCGGCACGCTCTCGGGCGGCGAGCAGCAGATGGTGGCGATCGCGCGCGCGCTGATGACCAATCCGCGTCTGCTGCTGCTCGACGAGCCGTCGGCCGGCCTGGCGCCCAAGGTCGTGTTCTCGGTGTTCGACGCGCTGGGCAAGCTGCTGAACCAGGGCATGAGCGTCCTGCTCGCCGAGCAGAGCATGACCTTCGGCCTGTCGGTCGCCAGCCGCGCCTACATCATTCGCGAAGGCCGCATCGTGCTATCGGGCACGCCCGCCGAGCTGTCCGCCGAACGCAGCGTCGTCCAGGCCTATCTCGGCGCCTAGAACTGGTAGCGGCGCAGGCCGCCGTCGACCGGAATGACCGTGCCGGTCATGTAGCGCGCCAGCGGTGAGGCGAGAAAGACCGCGAGCACCGCAAGGTCGTCCGGCTGGCCGTATTCGCCGACCGGAATTTCGCGCTCGGCGAATTTGCGCCGCTCGCCTTCCGGATAGAGCCGCAGGATCTGCTCGGTGATGATACGGCCGGGTGCGATCGAATTGATGGTGATGCCGTGTTTGCCGATCTCACGCGACAGGCCCTTGGCCCAGGCATGCACGGCGGCCTTGGCGGCGAACGAGGCGTTGATCCGCTCGGGCTCGGACTTGCCGGTGATGTTGATGATGCGGCCCCATTTCTGGGCGATCATGCCGGGCAGGATCGCATGCGTCAGCTGACGCAGGCGGGTGAAGTTGAGCGTCAGCGCCTCGTCCCAGCTTTGATCGGGAGCGTCCGCCGGCAGCGGCCGACTGCCACCGGCGCTGTTGACCAGGATCTCGATCTTGCCCAGGGCGCGAACCGCCTCGTCCCGAATACGCTGCGGCGATTCCGGCTGCATGACGTCGGCGACAACGATCGCCGGACGGACACCGCCGGCCTTTTCGATTCCATCGGCGACTTGTTCAAGCAAATCCTTGCGGCGTGCCGCAATCGCCAGCCGTGCACCTTCCGCGGCGAGCCTGGCGGCAATCGCCCGGCCGATCCCCATGCTGGCGCCGGTGACCAGTGCGGTGCGCCCTTTCAGCTGAAGGTCCACGTCGGCCTCCTATTCGATGGTGCGTTCGCTTCCGGGCATCGGCGCCGTCTCGGCGGCATAGTGCACGAGCGCACCGAGCCGATAAATGCCGTGCACGAACTTGCTGTACGGCAGAACGAGGAACAAGGCGACGACGAAGCCGAGATGAACCGCCAAGAGGACGCCCATCGCCGTGCTGTCGCGCAAGGCCAACAGCAGCAGGCCGGTTGCCGCCACCGCCGCCAGCAGCAACAGCAACGCCACGTCGGCGCCGAGCAATTCGCGAGCAGCGGGTACCGGATCGCGCACGATCTTGAGGATCAGCAGGCCCGTCGTTCCGATCAACAAGCCGATGCCGCCGCCCGTGCCCAACACGACCGGCGCGCTGAACAACGGATAAGGTGCGATCCAGCCGAAGACATGGTGATAGACCGTCGCCACAGAGGTCGCCGCGAAACAGGCGACGAAGCCGTAAAACATGGCGTGATGGAGCCAGCGCCGCACGCCGGAAAACGATTCGTCGCGGTCGTTGCAGCCGAACCCGCCACCGGAGAGATTGCGCAATGCCGCGGCATCGCCGAGCGCGCGCTGCCATACCCCCAAATCCACGCGCCGCTTGAGACCGGTGGCTGTGTCGCGCCAGAACCGCATGTAACCCATCGTCAGCGCCAGCACGCCATAGCCAAAGGTCACCAGCCCGGCCGCGATCATCACGCTTAAAGGAATGACGGCATAGAACGCGCCCACGCCGGTGTGCGGCCCATAGACGGCGGAAGGTGCTTGCAATCCCATTGTCAGCAGCAGCACACCAGCCAGCGCGAATGCGATGACCAGCGAAACGATCACGCCATTGCGCCGGAACAACGCCGCGAGTAGACGCGGCCACGCATATTCCTGATAGGTCTCAATGCGCAGCCGGGCGAAGGCTTGCGGCAGGTTGACGTTGAATTCGTGGGGCGGCGCGTATTGGCAAGCGTAGAAACAGCCGCGGCAATCGTGGCAGAGGTTGGCGAGATAGCTCAAATCGGCGTTGGAGAATTCGCGGCGCAGTTCCATCGCCGGAAAGACTGCGCAATAGCCTTCGCAATACCGGCAGGCATTGCAAATTTCCATTTCTCGCCGCGCTTCGGCGACGGCGTCAGTGTCGCGCATGCTTCGCCGCCGCCGCACCGGCAATGCGTCCAAACACCGTGCCGATGGTCATACCGAAACCGGCGAGATAGCCGCGCCCCAGGATGTTGCCGGCCATGATCTCACCGGCGGCGAACAGGTTCTTGGCGCGCGTGCCGTTGCGCATGACGACGCGTGCCCGGTCGTCCACCTTGACGCCGAGATAGGTGAAGGTGATGCCCGGCCGCAGCGGATACGCGATATAGGGCGGCGTATCGATGCGCCGTGCCCAATGCGATTTGACCGGCGTCAGGCCGTCGGTGTGACAGCCGTCGAGGATCTTGTCGTTGAACGGACCCGGGCGCACCGCCGCGTTGTAAGCGCGCACGGTTTCGCCGAGCGTCGCGTGATCGAGCGCAAGCTTGCCAGCGATTTCGTCGATCGTCGCGGCGGTGATCGCGGGATACATCGACGGCATGAACAAGGTCGACGCCTTGGCATCGGTGATGGCGTAGGCGATCTGGCCGGGCTGTTGCGCGATTAACCGGCCCCAGATCGCGTAGCGCTTGGGCCACAGATCCTCGCCCTCGTCGTAGAAGCGCCGTGCCGCGCGGTTGACGACGATGCTGAACGGAATCGCGTCGAGACGCGTGACGATCCCGCCGTCGAATTTCGGCGCGCGCGCATCAATCGCAACCGCATGGCATTGCGTCGGATCGCCGATCGGCATCACGTCCTGGTCGAGCAGATTGCGCAACACCCGGCCCTTCGCATAGGGCGTGCCGCGGATCAGGAAATTGTCGGCAGCCGCGCCCCAATATTGCCGGAGCCAATCGATATTCGCCTGAAAGCCGCCTGCCGCCACGACAACGGCTTTGACGCGGAGGCGCATCGTCCGGCCGGCGGATTCGATCGCGACGGATTCAACAGCACCATCGCGCAGACAGACATCCTGCACTTCGGCGTCGTAGTGAACCGCGACACCAAGCCGTTCAGCGGTCCGGTAATAGGCGTTGAGCAAGGCCTTGCCGCCGCCGAGGAAGAACGCGTTGGTGCGCGATAGGCTGAGCGTGCCGGCGAGCGACGGCTGAAAGCGAACGCCGCGGCCTTCCATCCAGGCGAGCGCCGGCCCGGAGCTGCGGATTGTCAGGCGCGCCAGGGTTTCGTCGGTTTCGCCGCCAGTGACCCGGCGCAGATCGTCCCAGTACTCGTCTTCGCCATAGGCCTCGGTGAGCGTCGCGGTTGGCGCGGCGTGCATGACCCGGCAATTGCGCGTGTGCCGACTGTTGCCACCACGGAAGTCGCGCGGCGCGTGTTCGACCAGGAGAACGCTGGCGCCGGCCCCGCGGGCGACGATCGCGGCGCACAGCGCGGCATTGCCGCCGCCCGCCACCAGCACGTCGTACGACCCGGCTAGATCGGTCATCGCCCGCGATCAAACGGCGAAAACCGCTTGCACCGCAAGGGATACCGCAGGGCACCCCCGCACCCGGCTAGCGCCAGTCGAGCCCGATGTCGAGCGCCGTGACGCTGTGAGTGAGCCAGCCGCTCGATAGCAGATCGACGCCGGTGGCGGCGACGGCCGGCGCAGTCTCGGGCGTGATGCGGCCCGACGCTTCGGTCACCAACTGGCCGCCGACCAGGGCGACGGCGCAGCGCAGATCGTCCGGGCTCATATTATCGAGCAGCACCGCGTCGACCTTGAGTTTGAGCGCCTCGGCAAGCTGCTCAAGCGTGTCGACTTCGAGCTCGATCTTGACCAGATGACCAATCGCAGCGCGGGCACGGGCGACCGCTGCGGCGACGCTACCGGCAGCGGCGACGTGATTGTCCTTGATGAGCACGCCATCATCGAGACCGAAACGATGATTGAAGCCGCCGCCGACACGCACGGCATATTTCTGCAAGGCGCGCAAACCCGGCATGGTCTTACGCGTGCACACGAGGCGCGCACGGTGTCCTTTGATCGACTGGACGATCGCCGCCGCGGCCGATGCGATGCCGCTCAGGTGACACAGGAAGTTGAGCGCCACGCGTTCGGCCGTCAGGATGCCGCGCGTCGGACCGGTGATCGTCGCAATGGTTTCGCCGGCGGCGACGGCACTGCCGTCCGGCCGTGAGGTTTCGACTTTGAGCGCGGGCTCGATCAGCCGGAACGCAATCGCCGCACAATCGAGTCCGGCGACAATTCCCGCTTTGCGCGCGACCAGCGCCGTCGTCGCCCGCATATCCACGGGCACAATCGCATCCGTCGTGATATCGCCTGCCCGGCCGAGATCCTCCAGCAGCGCCGCACGCACCAAAGGCTCGATCATGATCGTCGGCAACGATGGCACGGTCATGACTCAGGCCCCGACGGCGACGCGCTGGTCGCCGAACTCGACCAGGCGCGTCACGTCCGCAAGCCGCAGCCGTGACCGGCGCGGGCCGGCGGACGAATGGTTCGGGAAGTCAGTCCGGGCGTGGCTGCCCCGGCTCTCCTGCCGTTGGAGCGCCGCCGCGGCGACGAACAGGCCGACAAGCGCCGGGTCAGCCTCCGGACCGGCCGCGAAAGCGAGTGACCCTATCGCCGCGACCGCTGCCGCAAGGCCGTCGCGATCGCGCAACACGCCAACCCGTTGCGCCATGATCGCGCGGATGCTGTCGGCGCGCGCCGCCGTCGGTAGCGGAGGCACGAGGGCCGGCCGCGGCCGTGTCAAACGGGACATCGTGCCGGCAACGGATTCGGCGACCGTCCGGCCGGCGACACAGGCTTCGAGCAACGAGTTGCTGGCTAGGCGATTGGCGCCGTGCAGGCCGGTGGACGCGGCTTCGCCGACGGCCCAAAGACCCGGGAGGGAGCTTCGTCCCGCGGCATCGACGGCGATGCCGCCCATGTGATAATGCGCGGCCGCACGCACTGGGATCGGATCGACCGCCGGATCAATACCGGCAGCGCGACAGGCCGCCGTGACGCCCGGAAAGTGCTCGGCGAACCGGCTGCCGAGTGCACGCCGCGCATCGAGAAACACGTGCCGGCCGGCGGCGGTCTCCTGCCACACGGCGCGGGCGACGATGTCGCGTGGCTCGAGCTCCGCGCGTGGACAGCCGGCCATGATCCGGCGGCCGGCCGCATCGACGAGCAACGCGCCTTCGCCGCGCACGGCCTCGCTGACGAGCGGCATCGGATCCCGGCCGACCGCCAGCGCCGTCGGATGGAACTGGACGAATTCCATGTCGGCCAGCGCCGCGCCTGCCCATGCAGCCAGCGCCAAGCCCTGGCCGATGGCGGCGAGCGGATTGGTGGTTTCGCGATAAAGACCGCCGATCCCGCCGGTGGCGATCACCACCCGCGTCGTCGGCAGGACGACGGGCTTGCCGTCGGCGGCCGCGAGCACGCCCACGACGACGCCGTCTTCGACGATCAGCCGCCGCGCCTCGACGCCTTCGAGCACGGTGATCGATGGCGTCCGGCGGACCGCCGCTACGAGCGCCGCCGTCATCGCCCGCCCGGTACCATCGCCGGACGTATGGACGATGCGGCGGCGGCCGTGACCGCCTTCGAGCCCCAGTTTGTAGCGTCCATCCGGCGCGCGATCGAAGGTGGCACCGAGTTCCAGGAGATCGGTCAGCGCCGCCGGACCGGCGGCCGTGATGCGCTCGACGGCGTGTAGATCGCACAGCGCGTCGCCGGCCGCGATCGTATCAGCGGCGTGATGCGCCGGATCGTCGTCTTCGCCAACCGCGACGGCGATGCCACCCTGCGCCCAGGCGCTGGCGCAGCACGAGCCGAGCGGCGCCTTGGCAAGGACAATGACCGGTTCAGGCGCGAGCCGCAGCGCCGTCATCAGGCCGGCGATGCCGGCACCGATCACGACCGGGCAGCCGGCGGCGGCTGGCGGGATCGCGGTCATCGGCGTCAGACCGCCAGCATGCGCTCGACGGCGCGGCGCGCCGGCGCGGCGACAGCTGGATCGACCGTCACCTCGTGCGTCAGGGTTTCGAGCGCCTGGCGGATGTTGGCGAGCGTGATGCGCTTCATGTGTGGACACAGATTGCACGGCCGCACGAACGAAGTTTCCGGATGCTCGAGCGCAACGTTGTCGCTCATCGAACATTCGGTCAGCAGCACGACGCGGGCCGGATGCTTGGTCGCGACGTAAGCGGACATGGCCGCCGTCGAGCCGGCGAAATCGGCGGCCGCGACCACGTCGGGCGGACATTCCGGATGCGCCAGTACCACGATGTCGGGGTGCTGCGCGCGGAGCGAATGGACTTCGGCGGCGGTGAAACGTTCGTGCACTTCGCAATGGCCGCGCCAGGCGACGATCTCGACCGTGGTTTCGGCGGCCACGTTGCGCGCCAGATATTCGTCCGGCAGCATGATAACGCGCGGCACGTCCAAAGATTCGACGACGCGTTTCGCGTTCCCCGAGGTGCAGCAGATATCGGATTCGGCCTTCACCGCAGCCGAGGTGTTGACGTAGGTGACCACCGGCACACCGGGATAACGCGCACGCAATAACCGCACGTCGGCGGCGGTGATCGACTCCGCCAGCGAGCAGCCGGCCCGCACATCCGGTATCAGCACCGTCTTGTCGGGATTGAGCAGTTTCGCCGTCTCGGCCATGAAATGCACGCCGGCCAGCACGATCACGCGCGCC
>DATEMD010000057.1:0-9617 GCA_035275845.1 Allostellaceae bacterium
GGCGAGCGTGCCGGCGACGCCGCGGCCTGCGGCCGAAAGCGAATGGTCTGGACCGACGACGACCGTGACCGTGCGTGACGCCTTGCGCGATGCCATGGCCGAGGAGATGCGCCGCGACGGCGATGTCTTCTTGCTCGGCGAGGAAGTCGCCGAATATCAGGGCGCCTACAAGGTGAGCCAGGGTCTGCTCGAGGAATTCGGCGCGCGGCGCGTCATCGACACGCCGATCTCGGAACATGCCTTCGCCGGCCTCGGTGTCGGCGCGGCGATGGCGGGCCTGCGGCCTATCGTCGAATTCATGACCTGGAATTTTGCCATGCAGGCGGTCGACCATCTGGTCAATTCGGCCGCCAAGACCCGCTACATGTCCGGCGGGCAGATGAGTTGTCCGGTCGTCTTCCGCGGCCCGAACGGTGCGGCGGCGCGGGTTGCGGCGCAGCACAGTCAAGATTACGCCTCGTGGTACGCGCACGTGCCCGGCCTCAAAGTCATCGCGCCGTACACCGCTGCCGACCACAAGGGCCTGCTCAAGGCGGCGATCCGCGATCCCAATCCGGTGATCTTCCTCGAGAATGAAATTCTCTACGGTGCCAGTTTCCCGGTACCGAACGATCCCGATTACATCGTGCCCATAGGCCGCGCGCGCATCGTGCGCCCTGGCGAGCACGTCACCATCACCGCCTATTCGCGGATGGTCGAAGTCGCCGAACGCGCCGCCGATGCGCTTGCCGGCGAGGGTATCTCCGCCGAAGTGATCGATCTGCGCACGTTGCGGCCGCTGGACATCGAAACCGTGGTCGAAAGCGTCAAAAAGACCAACCGGCTGATTTCGGTCGAGGAGGGGTGGGCGTTCGCCGGCATCGGCGCCGAAATCGCAGCGCAGATCATGGAACACGCGTTCGACTGGCTCGACGCGCCGCCGGCGCGCGTGTCCGGCAAGGATGTGCCGATGCCCTATGCCGCCAATCTTGAGCACCTCGCCTTGCCGCAGCCGGACGATATCGTCGCCGCGGCCAAGGCCGTCGGCTATCGCTGAGCGCACACATGCCGACGCAAATTCTCATGCCGGCGCTGTCGCCCACGATGACCGAGGGCAGCCTCGCCAAGTGGCACAAGAAGGAAGGCGATACCGTCAAAGCCGGCGACGTCCTCGCCGAGATCGAAACCGACAAGGCGACGATGGAATTCGAAGCGGTCGATGAAGGCACGCTCGGCCGCATCCTGGTGCCCGAAGGCACGCAGCACGTCGCCGTCAACCAACCGATCGCCGTGATTCTCGGCGAAGGCGAAAGCGCCGCCGACATCAAGGCGACACCGTCGGCGAAAGCCGCACCCGCGCCCAAGGCCGAAGCGAAGCCGGCAGCGCCGGCCGCTCAGCCGGCGTCGGCACCGCAGCCTGCCGCTGCGCCGGCCTCGCGGCCTATGGCGCCGTCGCAACCGCGTGCGGGCGGCCGCATCTTCGCCAGCCCGCTGGCGCGGCGACTGGCACAAGACGCCAAGCTCGATCTCGCCAATCTCCGGGGCAGTGGCCCGCACGGCCGCATCGTCAAAGCGGACGTCGAAGCGGCAAGGTCCGGTGGGGGTGCCGCGCCGGGCATTCGCGCGCCGAGTTTTCGCAAGGAGCGCATCGTCGCCGAGGCCGGCAACCTTCCCTATACCGAAGTTCCGCTCACGGGAATGCGTCGCGTCATCGCCACGCGCATGGCGGAATCGATGGCGCACGCGCCGCATTTCTTCCTCACCATCGATTGCGAGATCGACGCGCTGCTCCGGACGCGAAAGGAGCTTAACGACGCGGCCGGCATTAAAGTGTCGGTCAACGACTTCGTCATTCGCGCCGCGGCGCAGACGCTACGCCAGGTGCCGCTCGCCAATGCGTCGTACACCGATGACGCCATCTTGCGCTGGAACGAGGTCAACATCGCGGTCGCGGTCGCACTCGACGATGGCCTGATCACGCCGATCGTCAAGAACGCCGACCAGAAGCGCGTGCCGGAAATTGCGGCCGAGATGCGCGATCTCGGCATGCGAGCCCGCCAGAACAAGCTCAAGCTGTCGGAGTTCCAGGGCGGCACGTTCTCGATCTCCAACCTCGGCATGTACGGCGTGCGCGAGTTCACGGCGGTGATCAACCCGCCGCAAGCTTGCATCCTCGCCGTCGGCGTCGGCGAGGAGCGGCCGGTGGTGCGCAACGGCGGCCTTGCGGTCGCCCATGTGATGACGTGCACGCTCGGCTGCGATCATCGCGTGCTCAACGGCGCCGAAGGCGCGGTATGGCTGCAAGCCTTCAAGAAGCTGATCGAGGCGCCGGCGGCGCTGCTGGTCTAGGAGAACCCATGGCGGACACCTCTTTCGACGTAATCGTCATCGGCGGTGGGCCGGGCGGCTACGTCGCCGCCATCCGTGCGGCGCAGCTCGGCATGAAGACAGCGGTTGTCGAGCGCGAGCATCTCGGCGGCATCTGTCTCAACTGGGGTTGCATTCCGACCAAGGCGCTGCTGCGCTGCTCGGAGATTTCGCATCTGCTTCGCCATCTCGGCGACTACGGATTTAGCGCCAAGGATGTGTCGTTCGACCTGAAGAAGATCGTCGAACGCTCACGCAAGGTGGCGAGCCAGCTTTCATCCGGTGTCGGCTTCCTGATGAAGAAGAACAAGATCGCCGTGTTCGACGGCAGCGGCGTGCTGGCAGGGAAGGGTAAGGTGAAGGTCAGCGGCAAGACCAGCGCCGATCTCACCGCCAAGCACATCATCGTCGCCACCGGCGCGCGGGCGCGGTCGTTGCCGGGACTCGAGCCCGACGGCAAGCTGGTCTGGACCTACAAAGAGGCGATGATTCCGCCGACCATGCCCAAGTCACTGTTGGTTGTGGGCTCGGGTGCAATCGGCATCGAATTCGCCAGCTTCTACCGCAATCTCGGCTGCGAAGTGACTGTGGTTGAAGTATTGGACCGCATCCTGCCGGTCGAAGACGAAGAGATCTCCGCGTTCGCGCGCAAGAGCTTCGAGAAGCAGGGGATGAAGATCCACACCTCGGCGACGGTGAAGGCGCTCAAGAAGAGCGCCGACGACGTCACCGCGACTGTAGAGGCGCAGGGAAAAAGCTTTGAAATCAAGGCCGAACGGGTCATTCTTGCCATCGGCATCGTCGGCAATGTCGAGACTATCGGTCTCGAAGGCACCAAGGTGAAGGTCGAAAGGACCCACATCGTGGTCGACAAATGGTGCGCCACGGGCGAGCCCGGCGTTTACGCCATCGGCGATGTCATCGGTCCGCCCTGGCTGGCACACAAGGCGATGCACGAAGGCGTGCTGTGCGTCGAGCACATCGCCGGCCTCAATACGGCGCATCCACTCGACGTCAAGAACGTGCCCGGCTGCACCTATTGCATGCCGCAAGTGGCCAGCATCGGCCTGACCGAGAAAGCGGCCAAGGCCGCCGGCTATCAGGTCAAGGTCGGCCACTTCCCCTATATCGGTAACGGCAAGGCGATCGCGCTCGGCGAGCCCGAAGGCATGATCAAGACCGTGTTCGATGCCAAGACCGGCGAGCTGTTGGGCGCGCACATGATCGGCGCCGAAGTCACCGAGCTGATCCAGGGCTACGCCATCGCTAAGAGCTGCGAGAGCACCGAGCAGGAGCTGATGTCGACCATCTTCCCGCATCCGACGCTGTCGGAGATGATGCACGAGGCGGTGCTTGAAGCCTATGGCCGCGCCCTCCACATCTGACGCCATGAACGCGCCGTTGCGCCATCCCGAGAAGGCGCACAAGCCGGATCAGCCGTCGCCGCCCAAGCCGTCGTGGATCCGCGTCAAGGCGCCGGTGTCGCGCGAATATCGGGAAACGCGCGACCTCATGCGCGCGCTCAAGCTCAACACCGTCTGCGAAGAAGCGGCGTGCCCGAACATCGGCGAGTGCTGGAAGGAAAAGCACGCGACGGTGATGATCCTGGGCGCGGTCTGCACGCGCGCATGCAGTTTCTGCAATGTGGCAACCGGCAGGCCCGGCACGCCCGACCCACACGAGCCGGATCACGTTGCCGAAGCCGTCGGCAAACTCGGCCTCCACCATATCGTCGTCACGTCGGTCGACCGCGATGATCTACCGGATGGCGGCGCCGATCACTTCGTTCGCACCATTCGCGCCATCCGGCGCCAGGCGCCGGCGACGACGATCGAAGTGCTGACGCCCGATTTCCTCAAGAAGGATGGTGCCATCGCGGCCGTAGTTGCCGCCAAGCCTGACGTCTACAACCACAATCTTGAAACCGTGCCGCGGCTCTATCGCGAAGTGCGGCCGGGTGCGCGCTACGCGGCGTCATTGGAATTGCTCGCACAGGTGAAGCGCCTCGACCCGACGATGTTCACCAAGTCTGGCTTGATGGTCGGCCTCGGCGAGACCATCGCCGAGGTCGAAGCGGTGATGGACGATCTGCGCGCGGCCGATGTCGATTTTCTCACGGTCGGCCAATATCTCCAGCCGACGCCCAAGCACCATGCCGTCGCGCGCTTCGTTGCGCCGACGGAATTCGCTGACCTTAAGGCGCACGCCTTCGCCAAAGGATTCCTGATGGTCTCGGCGTCGCCGCTGACACGCTCGTCCTATTTCGCGGGCGACGATTTCGCCAAGCTCCGCGCCGCCCGGCTCGCGCGCGCGCACTGAACCGATGCCGACGCACGCCGAAGAGCGGCTTCTGCCTTACAAGGCGGAGTGCCTTTTCGATCTCGTTGCCGACATCGAACGCTATCCCGAATTCCTGCCCTGGTGCGTCGGCGCGCGCATCCGCGAACGGCGCGACGACTATATCCTCGGCGATCTGCTGATTGGCTGGCGTATGGTGCGCGAGCGATTTACATCGCGCGTTCACCTGTACAGGCCCGACCGCATCGACGTTGAATACGCCGAGGGGCCGTTCAAGTACCTCGAGAATCATTGGAAATTCATTCCGCAAAACGGCGGCACGCTGATCGACTTTCACGTCGATTTCGAGTTTCGCTCGCGCATTCTTACGGGGGTCGTCGAAACCGTCTTCACCGAGGCGGTGAAGCGGATGGTGGGTGCGTTCGAGAAACGCGCCCGGCAGCTTTACGGCGAGCGCTAACGGTTTCCGCCGGCGAGCAGCGGGCCGAGCGTGCGGCCGATGAACGCCGGATCGTCGGTGAAACGGATTCCGATCATGCCGATGCCCAGCCAGACGACTTCGGCGTTCAGTGGGCTCAGCTTATCGATATCGAGCCGGACGCGCTGAAGTTTCTGTAACTGCGCGACCAGGCGCACGCGCGCGCCACCCATCGACAGGTCATAGACGACGCAGTTGATTGCGCCTTCCGGCAGCACCAGACGCGCTTGCCAGAAAACGTTCTTGCGCTCAAACGCACGGCGATTTTCCATCTCGCGCGCTTCGCGCTCGGCGGCTTGGCGAATGCGCCACAGCTCGTCGAATTCGTTACTGTCTTTTTGCGACAACGGTTCCGCCATTTTCCGGCTTCCCCCGGCGTCCGAAGAATAAATGAATACGGTACTTTGCCACGCCTTTTCTTGAGCGTGTGTTAATCGCCGGTAACAATATCGGGGAATCAACGGGGATTTTAGCGATTTTTACCGCGGCGATGCGGCGGCTACACCACCTCGTGCGCCTCGCTGATTCCACGGCCGGTCCCCGGACTGGGCCGTTCGAGCGCCACCGTCTTGACCATCGCGTGGACCGGGCTGCCCACCGCGAGTCGTAAATCAGCCAGTGCACGCTGGGTGATGCGCGCCCACAGCATCACCGGCTCGGCCGGCGTGCCGATGTCCAAGCGAAGATCTACCAAGGGCCCTTTGTCGGGCGAGATCTCCACCACGCGGCCGGCGAATGCGTTACGAATCGACAACCCGCTCATCGGTGCCGACGCGAGCACGACGTCGCGCGCCTGGATGCGCAGGCGCAACGGCGTGCCGAGCGGCAGATCGATATGCGGCACGCGCAGCCGGCCGCCGGGAAAGGCCAATTCGCTCAGCCCATAGACCTTGTCGTGGCCACGCAGCACGGTGCGGAGCACGGCGCCGGCCTCGAACCGGCCGGTGAGGGGTCGCAGATCGATCCGGCTCGTCAATTCTTCGACCGTACCGGTCGCGGCGACCTTGCCGCCGTCGATCAGGACCAGCGTGTCGGCGAGGCGGATGACTTCGTCCATCGCGTGGCTGACATAGACGACGGGAATGTCGAGCGCGCCGCGCAGCGCGGCGATGAAGGGTAGGATTTCCTCTTTGCGTGCGGCATCGAGCGCTGCCAACGGCTCGTCCATCAACAGCAGGCGCGGCTCGGCCAGGATGGCGCGGCCGATGGCGACGCGCTGCTTCTCACCGCCTGAGAGATCGCCGGGGCGCCGGTGCAACAGATCGCCGAGCCCGAGCAGCGCAACGATACGGTCGAATGCCGCGGCGTCGTTTCGCTTCGCGCCGTAAAGCAGGTTGCCTTTGACCGAGTAATGCGGAAACAGACGGCCTTCCTGGAATATATAGCCGAGCCGCCGCCGGTTCGGCGGCACGTCGATGTGCCGCTCGTTGTCGAACAGCACATCGTCGCGCACCGCAATGCGGCCGCGCGATGGCGTCAGCAGGCCGGCGAGGGCGTTGACGATCGATGTCTTGCCGGCACCCGAACGGCCGAACAACGCGGTAATGCCGGCGCTCGGCGCTATGAATTTGGCCGCCAGCGTAAAATCGCCGAGGGTTGCTTCGACGTCGACCTCGATCACCGCACACCTCGAACGCGCCGATCGAGGCGCCGTGCCACGACTTCCGACGCCAGCAGCGCCGTCATGGCGACGATCACGGCGATGATGCACAGGCGGAATGCTGGCGGATCGCCGCCGGGTACCTGCGTGAAGGCGTAGAGCGCCAACGGCAAGGTCTGGGTTTCGCCCGGAATGTTGGAGACGAAAGTGATGGTGGCGCCGAACTCGCCGACACTGCGCGCGAATCCCAAAATGGCGCCGGTCAGGATGCCAGGCGACATCAGCGGCAACGTGATGGTCCAGAATACGCGCCAACGTGACGCGCCCAGCGTCCGCGCCGCCGCTTCGAGCCGGCGGTCGACGGCCTCGAGCGACAGGCGCATCGCTCGTGCCATCAGCGGAAAGCCCATCACCGCCGACGCCAGCGCCGCACCTTTCCAGTTGAAGGCAACGGTGAAGCCGAACGTGTCGTAGAGCCAGGCGCCGATCGCGCCGTGTCGCCCGAACAACACGAGCAGCGCGAAACCGACCACCACCGGCGGCAGCACGAGCGGCAGATGCACCAGGCCGTTGAGCAATTGCTGGCCGGCGAACCGCCCTCGCGCCAACAACCAGGCGACAAGCAGGGCGAGCGGCAGGCTGCACAGCGTGCCCGCGAGCCCGACCCGCAGACTCAAGAGCAGCGCTTCAGTTTCGGCCGGCGTCAGCGTCAACATCGATCCCTCCCGCGCCGGCGATTATATCCGATCATATATAACGGGTAAGGGCGGTACGCGCGCTAAGCCGCCGCATTGAGACGTTTGAAGCCGGCGTCGAGGTCGGCGATCAGGTCACCAAGATCCTCGAGCCCGGCATGGACGCGCAGGGTCGGGCCTTCCTGCCAGGGGGTCGCCGTGCGCAGATGTTGCGGATAGACCGGCACCAGCAGGCTTTCGAAACCGCCCCATGAGAAGCCCATGCTGAACAGTTCCATGCCGTCGAGCAGGGCATCGACTGCGCGCTTTTGAATGCTGGGTTTCAAGATGAAGCTGAACAGGCCCGACGCGCCCGTGCAGTCGCGTTTCCACAGCTTGTGGCCGGGGTCGTCGGGCAGGGCGGGGTAAAGCACGCGCTCGACTTCGCGCCGCTTCGCGAGCCAATTCGCCAATTCGAGCGCGGTCGCCTGGTGCTGCCGCAATCGCACGCCGGCGGTGCGCAGCCCGCGCAGCGCGAGATAGCAATCGTCCGGTGCGGCGTGATTGCCGATGAGCGTTGCCGCTTCGCGCACCTTGAGAAAATTCTCCTCGTCGGCCACCGCCAATCCCATCATCGCGTCGGAATGGCCAACGATGTACTTGGTGCCGGCGATGACTTCGACATCGCAGCCGAGCGCCAGCGGCTTGCAGAAGAGCGGCGCCGCCCAGGTGTTGTCGAACACGGTCTTGAGGCCGCGCGCCCTGGCAAGCTTGGCGATCGCCGGCGTGTCCTGCATCTCGAAGGTGAGCGAGCCCGGGCTTTCGAGATAGATCAGCCGCGTGTTGGGCCGGATGAGGGCGGCGATGCCTTCACCGACGGTCGGATTGTAAAACGTGGTCTCGACGCCGAAGCGCGCCAGAAAGCCGTTGCAGAAGCCGCGCACCGGTCCATAGACGGAATCCGTCACCAAGATGTGATCGCCGGCTTTGACGAAGGCGAGGATCGCGGCGAAGCAGGCCGCCGCGCCCGAGCAAAAGGCGATGCCGCGCGCGCCACCTTCGAGCGCCGCCACCGCCTGTTCGAGCGCGAATGTCGTCGGCGTGCCGTATCGGCCATAGACGACCTGGTCGATGCCGTGGCGGTTCTTCTGCGCCTTTTCGAGTTCGGCGACCGTCTGATGGATGATGGTCGAGGCGTGATAGACCGGCGGATTGACGACGCCGAAATTGCCCGCCGGGTCGCGCCCGGCATGGGCGAGGAGCGTGTCGGGTTTCTTCGATTTGCTTTTCATCGGGGCTCGCGTTTCGGCGCATCTTGCCGAGAGTCGGGGGCGGGCGGAAGGGCCGTGCGGTGGTGCCGGACCGGCGCTGAAAGCGCTTGACGTCGTCGGCGTTCCTATGTGATTAACTAGTCAGTTAATTAACAATATGGTTTAATATACGCATGGCCGTCGACCGCCTTAGTGCCACATTCGCGGCGCTTGCCGATCCGACCCGACGCGCGATCCTCGCGCGTCTGGCGCTGGGCGAGGCGTCGGTGACCACCCTGGCGGAGCCGTTCGACATGAGCCTGCCGGCGATATCCAAGCATTTGAAGGTGCTGGAGCGCGCCGGCCTGATCGCGCGGGGGCGCGAGGCGCAATGGCGGCCGTGCCGGATCGACGGCGCGGCGTTCAAGGACATCGATGTGTGGCTTCGGCGCTATCGCCGATTCTGGGAAGAGAGTCTCGATCGGCTCGACGCATATTTGCAAAAGCTGCAAGGCAAGGAGGAGAGGCGTGGCCGCAAAAAGTGACAGCAAAAACGACATCGACGCGCGTTCAATCGTCTTTACCCGCGTTTTCGATGCGCCGCGCGCGCTGGTGTTCTCGGCGTTTTCCAGTCCTGTGCATCTGGGGCAATGGTGGGGGCCGAACGGCTTCACCACGACGACGCATGCGTTCGAGTTCCGTCCCGGCGGCGTTTGGCGCTTCGTCATGCATGGGCCCGACGGGCGCGATTACCAGAATCGGATCACCTTCGACGAGATCGTGCCGCCGGAACGGCTAGTCTTTCGTCACGGCGGTGGCGACGACGTCGACCCGGTGCAGTTCAACGTCACGGTGACCTTCGCCGACGAGGGCGGCAAGACTCGCCTTGTCTGGCGCAACATATTCCCGAGTGTCGCCGAGCGCGACCGCATCGTTCGCGAATACGGCGCGGAGGAGGGACTCAAGCAGAC
>DATEMD010000058.1:0-2881 GCA_035275845.1 Allostellaceae bacterium
CAAGGGCGCCACAAGAGATTGCATCGACTCGACGCGAAGGATAGCTTCGCGCCATGACGCTTGCGCTTGCTCCTTATGCCTCTTCGCCGGAGGGGAGTCGCGGGCGGTTGTATCGCGAACCGGAAAGTCCGAGCCGCACGCCGTTTCAGCGCGACCGCGACCGCATCATCCACTCCGCCGCGTTCCGCCGCCTGCAATACAAGACCCAGGTCTTCGTCTATCACGAAGGCGACCATTATCGCACCCGACTGACCCACAGCCTCGAAGTGGCGCAGATCGCGCGCAGCCTCGCGCGTGCGCTCGGACTGAACGAGGATCTCGCCGAGGCGCTGGCGCTGGCGCACGATCTCGGTCACACGCCTTTCGGGCATGCCGGCGAGGAAGCGCTCGATGCGGCGATGCAGGACTACGGCGGTTTCTCGCATAACGATCAGACGCTGCGCATTCTCACCTCGCTCGAACGCCGCTATGCCGATTTCGACGGTCTCAACCTGACGTGGGAGACGCTCGAAGGCACGGTCAAGCACAACGGTCCGGTGAAGCCGCCGCTGTCCGAGACCATCGCCGCCTATAACGCGCAGCACGATCTCGAACTTGCGACGTGGCCGTCGGCGGAGGCACAAATCGCCGCGCTGAGCGACGATATCGCGTACGACAATCACGACATCGACGACGGCTTCCGCGCCGGCCTATTCACGCTCGACGATTTGCGCGATGTGCCGTTGATCGGCGAGGCGTTGGCCGAAGTCCGCAAGTCCAACCGTGCGATCGACGACAGCCGCACGATCCACGAGGCGGTGCGCCGGCTGATCGACCGCATGGTCACCGACGTCGTGGCTGAAACCAAGCGGCGGATCGCACACGCGAACATCGCCTCCGCCGACGCCGTGCGCCAATCGCGCACGCCGCTGGTCGCGTTCTCGGACACGATGCGCGAGCGCGAAAAGGGCCTGCGCGCCTTCCTGTTCGAGCGCATGTATCGCCACTACCGCGTCAACCGCATGTCGTGGAAAGCGCGTCGCGTTGTCGCCGACCTGTTCGGTATCTTCAGCCGCGAGCCCGATTTGCTGCCGACGGAATGGCGCGGCGAGGCGACGAAGCACGACGCCAGGGGTCGCGCGCGCGTGATCGCGGATTACATCGCCGGCATGACCGACCGTTTTGCCCTCGACGAGCACCGCAGGCTGGTCGATCCCGACGCTACGACGTGATGAACCTGTTCGCGTATTTCCACGACAAGATCGCGGCCGAGATCGCCGCGCTCGGCTTTGCGCTCGACACCAGCCGCATGTCGGTCGAGCCGCCGCGCGATCCGGCGCACGGCGACGTTTCGGCTAACGCGGCGATGGTGCTGGCCAAGGGCGCGGGCATGAAGCCGCGGGACTTTGCGGAAAAGCTCCGGCCACGCCTCGCCAAGCTCGATCACGTCACCGCCGCCGAGGTCGCCGGTCCCGGCTTCATCAATCTGCGCCTCGACAATGAATTTTGGTACGCGCGCCTCGCCGAAATTCTGCGGACTGGTCCGGCATACGGTGACAGCACCGCGGGGCAGGGACGTACCGTCAACGTCGAATACGTTTCGGCCAATCCAACCGGACCGATGCATGTCGGCCACGGTCGCGGCGCGGTGGTCGGTGACGCGCTCGCTGCGTTGTTGCACAAGACCGGTCACGCGGTGACACGCGAATATTACGTCAACGACGCCGGCGCCCAGGTCGATGCGCTGGCACGCTCGGTTCATCTGCGTTATCGCCAAGCGCTCGGCGAAACTGTCGGCGAAATTCCCGAGGGTCTCTATCTCGGTGAATACCTGATCGAGACTGGCGCGACGCTGGCGCAGCGTGACGGCAAAAAGTGGCTCGGCAAGCCCGAAGGCGAATGGTTGGCACCCGTGCGCGAATTCGCCATCGACGAGATGTTGACGCTGATCCGCGGCGATCTCGAACGGCTCGGCATCGAGTTCGATGTCTTCGCGTCGGAGCGTAAATTGGTGAAGGCCGGCGCCATCGAGAAGGCGATTGCCGAACTCGAGAAGCAGGGCCTGATCTATGTCGGCACGTTGGAGCCACCCAAGGGCAAGTTGCCCGACGATTGGGAGGCGCGGCCGCAGACGCTGTTCCGCTCGACCGCATTCGGCGACGACGTCGACCGGCCGATCAAGAAAGCCGACGGTTCGTGGACCTACTTCGCCGCCGACATTGCCTATCATTGGGATAAGGTCAAACGCGGCTTCGCCGATATGATCGACGTGTGGGGCGCGGACCACGGCGGCTACGTCAAGCGCATGCAGGCCGTGGTCAAAGCGCTGACCCAGGGCAAGGCGGCGCTCGATGTCAAACTATGCCAGCTCGTGAACCTGTCGGATGGTGGCCAGCCCGTGCGGATGTCGAAGCGCGCCGGCAATTTCGTCACTCTGCGCGACGTGATCGAGCGCGTCGGTAAGGACGTGGTGCGCTTCGTCATGTTGACGCGGCGCAACGACCAGACGCTCGATTTCGATTTCGCCAAGGTGGTCGAGCAATCGAAGGACAATCCGGTGTTCTACGTGCAATATGCCCACGCCCGTGCTCGGTCGGTGATGCGCCTGGCGGCGCAGCACTTTGGTGCGGACGAGTTAACGCCGACGATGCTGGCTGGCGGCCCGCTGACGCAACTTGCGGACACGGATGAGATCGCGCTCGTGCGACAGTTGGCGCAGTGGCCGCGCACGGTTGAAGGTGCGGCGCAGATGCACGAGCCGCATCGCATCGCTTTTTATTTGCAGGAGGTCGCGGCGTCGTTCCACGCCTTGTGGAACAAGGGCAACACCGATGCCGGTCTGCGCTTCGTCGTCGAGAGCCAGCGCGACCTGACGCGCGCGCGCCTAGCGCTGGTCCAGGCC
>DATEMD010000059.1:0-3281 GCA_035275845.1 Allostellaceae bacterium
GTGGCGGCAATCGCAACGCGGCGTTTCTCGCTCATGGCCATGATCAGCGTCGTCGTGCTGCTGGCTTCGGGCATCGTCAACACCTGGTACCTCGCGGGCAACGTGCCGGCGTTGATCGGCACGCCGTATGGCCGCTTGCTGCTGATCAAGATCGGCTTGTTCCTCATCATGCTGACGGTCGCGGCGGTCAATCGCCTGCGGCTGACGCCGCGTCTTGCTGGTGCCGCGCCAAACGCGGCGTTGGCGCAGCTGCGGCGCAATGCGCTGATCGAAAGCGGCCTTGGTCTCGGCATCCTCGCCATCGTCGGCGTGCTTGGCATCCTGCCGCCGGGTCTCCATACCGAGCCGGTCTGGCCGTTGCCCTTCCGGCTCTTGACGAGCGCGCTGTCGACCGGCGCGATCGTCATGCTGCTGATCTTCGCGGTGGCGCTTTGTGTCTGCGGCGTGATCGCGGTGGTGGCGCTTGCCGCCGGCTGGAAGAAGCCGCTCGGCGCGGCGCTCATCGGTCTGATCGTCTGCGTTGCCTTCGGCAGCGCGCCGGCGATGCCGGCGCTGGTCGTTGCCTATCCGACGACGTACTTCGCGCCGACGGTTCCCTATAACGCGGCGGCGGTGGATCGTGGTACGGCGATCTACGCTCAGAACTGCGCCGTCTGTCACGGCGCCGACGGCAAAGGCGACGGGCCGGCCGCCGCCGGCCTGCCCATCAAGCCCGTCAACCTGGTGCAGCCGCATCTCTTCGCGCACACGCCAGGCGATGTGTACTGGTGGGTGAGCCACGGCTACGGCGGCGTCATGCCGCCGTTCGACGATACGCTGTCGCGGGAGCAACGCTGGGACGTCATCCATTTCATCCGCGCCCGCGCCGCTGGTGTCATCGCCAATGGCATGGGTCCCACGGTCAGCGCCACCGCCGCGGCGCAGATGCCGGATTTCGCGTTCGAGAGTGGCGGCATACAAGACACGCTCGGCCAGGTGCTCGCCGAAGGTCCCGCGCTGCTGGTGTTGTTCGGGTCGGACGCGCCGGTCGCGCGGCTTCAGCAATTGGGCGCGGCGCAACTCAAGCTGATTGCCGCCGGGCTGCCGGTGATCGCGGTCGGCGTCACCGGCGCCAGCCACGGCGCGGCGACGAACCCGCCCTATGTCGTCGGCGTTTCGGCGAAAGTGGCGACGATGCTCAGCCTGTTCCGGAACGACGGCGACGGCGGCGAGACCGAATTGATGCTCGACCGTAATGGCAATGTTCGCGTGCGCTGGACGGCCGGCAACGTCGTGCCGCCGGAGACACTTGCCGCCGATGCCCTAACCGTGGCCCGCTTTGCGGGGGCTGTGCCCAATCACGCCGGCCACGGCGGCTAGCGGATTCTCGGCGCCGCTATTTCTCGCTCTTTTTCCGCATGAGAAATTCGCGGCCGATTTTGACCAGCGGCTTGCCATCATATTCGACGATGTCCGCGGTGGCATAGGTCTCGTTCCAGGAATCCGGCAGGTATGAGCCGGTGCCGACGACATCGATGGGCGCTTCGGCAATCGACATGGCGCGGCACTTGGCCGGCGTGAAGCCGGAACTGGCGACGATCTTCACCTTGGGGAAACCCTCGCCGTCGAGCCGCGTGCGCACATGCCAGACCGCCGCTGCCGAAACGCCGGTGCCGATGAGATAACGCAGCTCGGCTTCGGTGCGATAGCCGCGGATGGCGTTCGGCACGGCCGCTTCGAGCACCGCATAGGAGCGCGCGACGTCGAGCTCTTCGATGTAGCGGCCGCCATGTGTATCGAGCCTTACGCCGAGCATGCCGGCAGCGGCGAGTTCGGGAAAGCGGCGTGCGACCGCGAGCGTGTCGGTCACTTCCTGGCCGAAATAATCGACCAGCACGGTCAACGGCTCGTCCGGAAAGGTCTCGTGGAACATCTCGGCGGCGCGCACGGTCGAGCCGGCATAGCCGATAAGCGCGTGCGGCATCGTACCCTTGCCGAGTTTCTGACCGAAATAATGCGCGGTGGCGTCGGTGGCGTTGCCGACGAACCCGACCGCGCCGGTTTCGCGTTTGGCGGCTTCCGAACCGACGGCGGCCGCATAGGCCATCATCTCGGCCATCTCGGCACCGGCGCAATGGCGCGCATCCATCGCCAGGAATGCCGCCTTCGGCAAGTCCGAGCACATGGCGTAGGCGTTGTAGGCGGCGACGCAGCAGGCGCCGAGTTTCTGGAGATACAGCGTCTCAAGATCGACCAGGTGGAACAGCGAGCCGGAGATATAGGCGAGCACCTCGCCGGCGCCGACCCACTCGCCTTCCTTGTACGGCAGCTCGATATCGAACGTGGTGCCGCGTGCCCGCGCCGTGGCTTCAAGAAAATCCACCATGAGCCGCGGCGTCGCGATCACCGGCCGGCGCATGAACACGGCATAGGTCACGCGCTTATCGCCGTGGCTGCGGACGATTTCCTTGGTCTTGTTGAAATAAGCGTCGGTGAGGCGCGTGACCGGATCGTCCGGTGGCGGCGACGCTTTGACTCGCCGGGGCGCGTCGCTCAGGACGCGGCCCGCGCGCGCGCCGCGGCGGCCTGGCCGGCGCGCTTTTTCTTCAACTCTTCGGCGATCATGAAGGCAAGCTCGAGCGCCTGGCCGGCGTTCAAGCGTGGATCGCAATGCGTGTGATAGCGGTCGGCGAGATCGGTCTCGCTCACCGCGCGCGACAGCGGCGTGGCGCCGCCGAGGCATTCGGTCACGTCCTGGCCGGTCATTTCGAAGTGCACACCGCCGGCATAGCTGCCCTCGCCTTCGTGCACGGCGAAGAAGCCGCGCACTTCGCGCAATACGCTCTCGACCTGGCGGGTCTTATAGCCGGTCTTCGAGACGATCGTGTTGCCATGCATCGGATCGCAGCACCAGACAACCTTGCGGCCGGCCTTTTTCACCGCGCGCACCAGCGGCGGCAGGTTGGCTTCGACCTTGTCGGCGCCCATACGCGCGATCAGCACCAGCCGGCCGGCCTCGTCCTCGGGATTGAGGATGTCGATGAGCTTCAACAGATCGTCCGCCGGCAGCGACGGGCCGCATTTGAGGCCGATCGGATTCTTGACGCCGCGGATGAACTCGACATGCGCGCCGTCGAGCTGGCGCGTGCGATCGCCGATCCAGAGCATGTGCGCCGAGCAGTCGTACCAATCGCCCGTCGTGCTGTCGACGCGCGTCAGCGCTTGCTCGTATGGCAGCAGCAGCGCCTCGTGCGACGTGAAGAGATCGGTCTCGCGGATCTGCGGCGTGGTCTCGCTGGTCA
>DATEMD010000060.1:0-3853 GCA_035275845.1 Allostellaceae bacterium
GGCATCGCGGTCGGACCGATCGATTGCACCATGCTGTTGTCGTTCGTCCTCGATGCCGGACTCCATGGCCACGGCCTCGACGAGCTAGCCAAGCTCCACTTCGGCCACGACATGATCAAGTACAAGGACGTCGCCGGTAGCGGCAAAAGCCATATCGGCTTCGCGGCCGTGCCGCTCGACCGCGCCTGCGATTATTCCGCCGAGGACGCCGATTATACGCTGCGGCTGCATCGGCTGCTGAAGCCGCGGCTCGTCGCCGAGCATCGCATCGCGTTCTACGAAACCGTGGAGCGGCCGCTGCCCGTCGTCGTCGGCGCGATGGAGCGCGCCGGCATCACCGTCGACCGCGCCGAACTCAAACGGCTCAGCGACGATTTCGCCCGGCGCATCGCCGAGGCCGAGACTGAAATCCACAAGCTTGCCGGTCATCCGTTCAACGTCGGCTCGCCGCAACAGCTCGGCAAGGTCTTGTTCGATGAGCTCAACCTCGAGCGCTTCGGCCGCAAGACCAAATCGGGCGCCAATTCCACCGACGCGGCCGTGCTCGAAGAGCTGGCCGAGGCGCATCCGTTGCCGGCCAAGGTGCTGGAATGGCGCGAGCTCGCGAAACTCAAATCGACCTATGCCGACGCGCTGGTTGAGGAAATTAACCCCGCAACGGGTCGCGTCCATACGAGCTACTCGCTCACCGGTGCAGCGACCGGCCGGCTGGCGTCGAGCGATCCCAATCTCCAGAACATCCCGATTCGCACCGAGGAAGGCCGCAAGATTCGCCATGCCTTCATCGCGGCGCCCGGCTGTCTGCTGATCTCGGCGGATTACAGTCAGATCGAGCTGCGTCTCGCCGCGCATGTCGGCGACATCGGCCCGCTGAAGGAAGCATTCCGAGACGGGCTCGACATCCACGCGATGACCGCGAGCCAGGTCTTCGGCGTGCCCATCGAAGGGATGGATCCGATGCTGCGGCGGCGCGCCAAGGCGATCAATTTCGGCATCCTCTATGGCATCAGCGCGTTCGGTCTCGGCCGCCAGATCGACGTGCCGCAGGCCGAGGCCGGTAAATTCATCAAGGCCTATTTCGATCGCTTCCCGGGCATCCGCAACTACATGGATCGCACCAAGGAATTCGCGCGCGAGAATGGCTACGTCGAAACGCTGTTCGGCCGCCGTTGCTATGTGCCGGGGATCAAGGACCCGATTCCGGCGCGGCGCGGCTTTTCCGAGCGCGCGGCGATCAACGCGCCGCTCCAGGGCGCCGCCGCCGACATCATCAAGCGCGCTATGCGGCGGATGCCATCGGCGCTGGCGCAAGCCGGCCTCAAGGCCAAGATGCTGCTCCAGGTGCACGACGAGCTCGTGTTCGAGGCGCCTGAAGCCGAAGCCAAGAAGACCGCCGTGTTGGTTAAAGAGGTGATGGAAAACGCCCATCGCCCTGCCGTCGAGCTGTCGGTGCCGCTGGTGGTCGATACCGGCATGGCGCGCCATTGGGACGCAGCCCATTGAGGCATCGGCATCGGCCCGCTGTGGGCTGCGGTTCCGCGCCATTCATACGGCTGCATGTGCCCGAGAATCTTGTGGATGACACACACCGCCGCGTGGCGGTTTTAACCCCCGTTAAACCGTTGTGGCTAGGGTGTGGCCGAGCAAAAACGTCGAGGCGAAGGCCGCTGTGCAGAGTGAGTTTCACAACGACCCGATTCTGGGTCCGGCTTACGATTATTGGCGCAGCAAGTGCCGCACCGGCACCTTGCCGGGCCGCCGCGACATCGATCCGGTCGAGATTCCTCGCCTGTTGCCGCATCTGCTGGTCAGCGAGCTGGTCGACGGCGGCGCGCGGCTGCGCCATCGGCTGGCCGGCACCGCCGTCGTCGCGGCCTATGGCGGCGAGCTGACCGGCAAGCATTGCGACGAGGTTTGTCCGCCGGAGCGCCGCGCCGCGATCGTCGCCCAATATCGGCTGATCTGCGAACACAAGCAGCCGTTGCTGCTGCGGCATCGCTATCTTTCATCGGACCGGGTGCCGTTGATCTGCCACCGCCTGGTGATGCCGTTGTCCGAGGATACCCAGACGGTGAGCCAATTCGTCGCCGCGCTGCGGTTCGAATATCACGGCAATCCGTATGAATGGGCCGGCCGTTGGGCTGCATCGGCCGGCGATTTCACCTTCGAGGATGGCTACAGCGCGCTTGTCGCCTAAATTGGCGCCCTAGCACTGCGACACTTTATAGCGCACCACATTGCGCTCGGCGAGTTCGGCCAGCCGCTCGAATTGGGCCGCAACCTCCAGCAACTCGAACCGCAGCGCCGCACTTCTTGAGTCGCGTGCCACCGCGCGCAAGCGGGCCGCTTGCGCGCGATAAGTCGCGACTGCCGAGGGTCTGTCGGTCATACCCAACTCCGGTTGACCCGGGCGGAGCCTATGCCGCGCGAGTCCACGGGAGTGGTGACGTTTCCGTGACCGGGCGCTCTGCAAGGCAAAGAGCCGTTCAGCGGGGTTAACGCCGCGCCAGGGCAACCGCAAGATTGCAGCCGATCGAAACCAGTAGCGCCAGCATCAGCGCCACCGGCACGCCGAGCGGCATCGCGGCGACATGGAGCGCGACGAGGGCGGCGGCGAATCCACCCAGGCCGATCACCGCGTTGGCCGTCAGCGCCGCGGTCGCACGGCCGCCGATTCGCGGTTGGAAGATGAGAATCAGGCTGATCAGGACGATCGGGAACAGCGCCAAGAGTCCGGTCACCGTCGGTCCGACGCGCGTGCTCAAGACCACCACGACGGCGACCAATGTCGACACCATGCCGGCGCGCAACGGCACGTCGTAGCGGCGGCGTATCGTCGGCGGCATCGGCGCCGCGCGAAACCTTCGGCTGATGGTCAGGCATGCAGCGAAGACGACGACGTTAAGCGAAACCGCTTCGAGCAACGTCCAATCCACGCTGCGGGCCGCGACCGACAGTACGATCCAGGCGCCAAGCGCGGCGCCAAGACTCACCGCCACGCCGCGCGACTGGGCGACGGCGGCGTACACGGTGCAGAACACCATGTTGGCGGCATTGGCAGCAAGACTCGCCAATGCGCTGGCGGCGATGAATCGGGAATCGTGGTCGAGGGCCAGAAAGACATAGGCAGGGCCGGCGGCAATCGGCAGCGTCGCCACCATGGCGCCAATCAAAGGGCCGGCTCGCTCGGCGGCGCGCGCCGCGACGACGACGAAGGCGGCGGTGATGGCCAGCTTCGCCGCCAGCATCAGCCCGTAATCTCCCGATCCCATGCCTCGCTGTTCGAACGCCCGGCCGGGCGCCGCTCCTTGCTACGCGGTGGTGCGGCGCGACTTTGCCGGGTTCGGGCGGGTCCGTCGAGCCCGCCACCGGCCGCGGGGCGGGATGGGCGGTCAAGACTCGGATCGGCGTTTGTGCGACAATTCGGACAGCCACCGGCAGTGCGATGTCCAGGCGCCGGCGGCCGAGAGACGCGCAACAACCGGGTAGAAAGCCCCGCGCTCCCGCCTGCTGATTTGGTGGGAGGCGCGAATGCGCTGTTATTTCATGCGGGATGGCCATATCGGCGCGGTCGAGTTGCTGACCGACACATCCGATACCGCGGCGATTGCGCAGGCCCAGGCGCTCTTCGAGCAGCTCAAAGACAAATTCGCTGGCTTTGAAGTTTGGGATCGTGCGCGCTTCGTGCACCGCTATCCGCCGGATCGGGTCGACCGGCGCGAGGGAGAACGGTGACATCCAAAGACGCGGCGCGGGTCTTGCGCGAGGTACGCCGCATGCGCAGCCGAATCCGCACCCTGCCGCACGGCGGTGTCCGGCGCACGCTCAAGGCGGCTGCCGACAAGCTGGAGAC
>DATEMD010000061.1:0-3401 GCA_035275845.1 Allostellaceae bacterium
CAAGATCCGCATAACAACATCATCCGTACCACCATCGAAGCGTTGGCGGCGGTCTTGGGCGGTACGCAGTCGCTGCACACCAATTCCTTCGACGAGGCGATGGCGCTGCCGACGCCGTTCTCGGCGCGCATCGCCCGCAACACGCAGCTCGTCATCGCCGAGGAGTCCGGCGTGCCGCACGTCGTCGATCCGCTCGGCGGCAGCTATTACGTCGAAAGCCTGACGCACGCGGTCGCCGCCGCGGCGCGCACGCTGATCGACGAAGTCGAGGCGATGGGTGGCATGACGAAGGCGGTCGAAAGCGGCGTGCCCAAGCTGCGCATCGAAGAGGCAGCGGCGCGGCGCCAGGCACGCGTCGATCGCGGCGAAGAGACCATCGTTGGCGTCAACAAATACCGCGCCAACCAGGGCGAGGACGCCGATATCCGGCTGCTCGATATCGACAACTCGAAGGTGCGCGCACAGCAGGTCGCGCGGCTCGAAGCGATGCGGAAAAAGCGCGACGCCGCGAAGGTGAAGGCCGCGCTCGACGCGCTGAGCGAAGCGGCCGAAAGCGGGCAGGGGAATTTGCTGGCACTCGCCATCGAGGCGACCCGTGCGCGCGCCAGCATCGGCGAGATCTCGGATGCGCTCGAACGCGTTTTCACCCGGCACCGCGCCACCATCCGATCCGTCTCGGGCGTCTATGGCGGCGCCTACGAAGGCGACGAAGGCTTCCGCCGCGTGCGCGAGGAAGTCGAAACCTTCGCCCGCGCTGAAGGACGCCGGCCGCGGCTGCTCGTGGTCAAGCTTGGCCAGGACGGCCACGACCGCGGCGCCAAGGTGATCGCCACCGGCTTTGCCGATTTGGGGTTCGACGTCGACATCGGGCCGCTGTTTCAGACGCCCGACGAGGCCGCGCGCCAGGCGATCGAGAACGATGTGCACGTCATCGGCGTATCGTCGCAGGCGGCCGGCCACAAGACGCTGGTGCCGGCGCTGATCAAGGCGCTCAAAAACCAGGACGCGGGCAACATTCTCGTCGTGTGCGGCGGCGTCATTCCGCCGCAGGACTATGCCTTCCTCCAGGAAGCCGGCGTCGCCGCGATCTACGGGCCCGGCACCAACATTCCCCTGGCGGTATCCGAAATCCTGCAGCTCATCGCCAAGAAACGCATGGCGGCCTAGCTGCGGGAAGGCTCGCGGAAATCGCTCCGCCACGCTATCTAAGCCCCCGTGGGTACCCTCTTTTTCATCGTCTTCATCGATCTGGTCGGCTTCGGGGTGGTGATCCCGCTGCTGCCCTATTACGGCCTCGATTTCCACGCCACGCCGTTCGAAATCACGTCGATGATGGCTTGCTATTCGCTCGCGCAATTCTTCGCGTCGCCGCTGCTCGGCCACCTCAGCGACCGCCTCGGCCGCAAGCCGGTCATCCTGGCGAGCCTGGTCTGCTCGGTGATCTCCTACGTTTGGCTCGGCTTCGCGACCCAGCTCTGGATGCTGTTCGCGGCGCGGCTCTTGGCCGGCGCAGGCGCCGGCAATATCTCGGCGGCGCAGGCCTATGTCGCCGATGTCACGCCGCCGGATCAGCGCGCCAAGGGCATGGGCATGATCGGTGCGGCCATCGGCTTGGGATTCACCGTCGGTCCGGCGATCGGCGGCGCGGTCGCCGGTGGCGACGCACAGAGCGCGCATCTCGCGTGGCCCGCTTTCGTCGCCGCAGCGCTGTCGGCGGCGGCCTTCGTGCTCGCCTTCGTCCGGCTCGAGGAAAGCCTGACGCACAAGCCGACGGCGCGCGTCGGCCGCATCGCCATGGCGAAGGCGGCGGCCGGGCGGCCGACATTGCGGCTGTTGATTCTGCTCATCTTCGTCGCCATTGCCGCCTTTGCCGGCATGGAGACCACTTTCGCGCTCTGGGCGCATGACGGCTTCGGTTGGGGTCCGCTCCAGGTCGGATTGATTTTCTTTTATGTCGGTATTCTGCTGGCGGCGTTGCAGGGCGGCGCCATCGGCAAGCTCGCCAAGGCTTTCGGCGAGGCGAACCTGGTCGTCGCCGCGACGGCGATTATCGCGCTCGGCCTGTTTGGCCTGACGCTCGCCACAGCGTTGTGGAGCGTGCTGCTGGCCAGCGCGCTCCTCGCTATCGGCATGGGCATGCTCAGCCCCTCGATCAGCAGCCTGATTTCGCAGCAGGCGGGTGAGGGCGAGCGCGGCGGCGTGCTGGGATTATCGCAATCGGCGCAAAGCCTCGCGCGCATCGTCGGTCCGGCCGTCGCCGGCGCGGTCTATGGCGGGCTCGGCCGCAACGCCCCTTATTATCTCGGCGCGCTGCTGATGGTCGGCGTGCTGTGGCTGGCGCTGCGGCTGCCGCGGCGGCAGCGTCCATGACGCGCGAACGGCCGCCGAGTTCGCTGACCAGCCAGCCGTCGGAGGTCGGTCTCCGCCGCGAACTTCGCGCGCTGTCGGGCGTGCTGCCCTATCTCTGGCCGAAGAATTCCACCGCGCTGCGCGTCCGCGTCGTGCTCGCCATCGCCTGCCTGGCGGCCGCCAAGGCGGTCAATGTCGGCGTGCCGGTGCTCTACAAGGCGGCGGTCGACATGCTGGCACCGACGGCGGGCGCTCTCGTCGTCGTGCCGACGATGTTGATCGTTGCCTACGGTGCCGCCCGTGTCGGCGCGCAGCTGTTCAACGAGCTGCGCGATTCGATCTTTGCCAAGGTCGAACAGCGCGCCATCCGCACCATCGCGCTCAACACCTTCCGTCACCTGCACGGGCTGAGCCTGCGCTTCCACCTCGAGCGCCAGACTGGCGGCCTGTCGCGCGCGGTCGAACGCGGCGTGCGCGGCATGGAATTCCTGCTCTCCTATCTGCTGTTCAGCCTGCTGCCGACGGTGTTCGAGATTGCGCTGGTGTGCGCGATCTTGTGGCGTTTCTTCGCGGCGAGTCTGGCGCTGGCGACACTCGCGACGATCGCTGCCTACGTCGTCTTCACGTTCGCGGTCACCGATTGGCGCATCAAGTACCGCCGCGAAATGAACCAGCGCGATACCGAGGCCAACACCAAGGCGATCGACAGCCTGCTCAATTTCGAGACGGTGAAGTATTTCGCCAACGAGGAGCACGAGGCGCGCCGTTTCGACAGCGCGCTCGCCGGCTACGAGCAAGCTGCGGTCAAAAGCCAGGTCACGCTGTCGGCCCTCAACATCGGCCAGGGCGCGATCATCGCGGTCGGCCTGGTGGTGGTGATGTGGCTCGCGGCGCGTGGCGTCGCGGCAGGCCGCATGACCGTCGGCTCGTTCGTGCTGGTCAATTCCTACCTGGTGCAGCTCTACATGCCGCTCAATGTGCTCGGCATGGTCTATCGCAACATCAAGCAGTCGCTGACCGATCTCGAATCGATGATCCGGCTGCTGGGCGTG
>DATEMD010000062.1:0-36605 GCA_035275845.1 Allostellaceae bacterium
GATCCCCCCTCGACCAAGCTCCTCCAGTTTCGCTCGAGACCGATCCCGAGAGGTGTCACCAGCCCCATGCCGGTCACAACGACGCGCCGCATCTCAATCGCTACTCGCGAGAGAGGAGATCGCCGGATCGCATCCGACGTGGAGCGGGAAGTTCGGCAGAAGGCGGTTCAGCTGTGCGTTTCGATAAAGCTGACCGCATCCTTCACCGTCACAATCTTCTCGGCCGCGTCGTCCGGGATCTCGCAGCCGAATTCCTCCTCGAAGGCCATCACCAGCTCGACGGTGTCGAGGCTGTCGGCGCCCAGATCGTCGATGAAGCTGGCGTTCTCGGTCACTTTTGAGTCGTCGACACCCAGGTGCTCGACGACGATTTTCTTAACCCGGTCGGCGATATCGCTCATGAGACTTACCTCAGTAAGATTGACGCGCTGCTGGCTACAAATGTTGGTTGATCAAGGTGTTAGACACCCGCCCGTACGCCCGGGCTACGCCGTCGGACGAGGCGGGGCTGACATAACATAGATGGCGGGCCATGGCCACCCTCGTTCGAACGACGGCTCACAGCATCGCCAGTCCGCCGTTGACGTGTAGCGTGTGGCCGGTGACGTACCGCGATTCCTCGCTGGCGAGAAACAGGACGCAGGCCGCCACCTCGTCCGGCGTGCCCTGCCGGCCCATCGGAATGGCGGTTTCGAGTTTCGCCTTCTGCTCGGCTGACAGCACCTCGGTCATTGCCGTCGCGATGAACCCCGGCGCGACACAATTGACCGTGATGCCGCGCGACGCGACCTCGGCGGCGAGCGCTTTGGTCATGCCGATCATGCCGGCTTTGGCCGCGGCGTAATTCGCCTGGCCCGGATTGCCGGTGCTGCCGACAACCGAGCCGATGCCGATGATGCGGCCCCAGCGCCGCTTCATCATGCCGCGCAGCGCCGCGCGCGCGAGCCGGAAGCCGGCCGTGAGATCGACCTCGATCACCTTGGCCCAATCCTCGTCCTTCATCCGCATCGCCAGCCCGTCTTTCGTCAGACCGGCGTTATTGACCAGAATGTCGATCTGGCCGAATCGTTCATCGGCCGTTTTGATCAACGTCTCGGCCGCCATGGCGTCGCCGAGATCGGCGGTGGCGATTTCGGCGCGCTCGCCCAGCGCGTCTTTGAGCGCGGTCAATTTGTCGAGCTTGGTGCCGGCCAACAGCACCTTGGCGCCAGCGCCGTGCAAGGTGCGGGCGATCGCGCCGCCGATCCCTCCCGATGCGCCAGTGACCAGCGCCGCCTTGCCGTTCAAATCGAACATGGAATTCCTTCCGCTGCTCACAACGTCTTGAGAAAGGCCTCGATCTCGGCCGGCGTACCGAGCGACTGGCCGGTCATCTCGCGGTCGATCCGTTTGGCGAGGCCGCTCAGCACGCGGCCCGAGCCGACTTCGATCAGCGCATTCACGCCCTGGCTCTTCATGTAAAGCACGCATTCGCGCCAGCGAACCAGACCGGTGACCTGCTGCACCAGCAGGTCCTTGATCTCGGCTGGATCGCGCACCGCCGTGGCAGTCACATTCGCGACCACGGGCACCACAGGCTCGACGAACGTGACCTCCGCGAGTGCCGCTTCCATCTCCCGCGCCGCCGGTTCCATCAACGCGCAATGGAACGGCGCGCTCACCGGCAGCATGATGGCGCGCTTGGCGCCGTGGGTCGCGGCATGCACCACCGCGCGCTCGACCGCCGTCCGATGGCCGCTGACCACGACCTGGCCAGCGCCGTTGTCGTTCGCTGCCTCAAGCACTTCGCCTTGCGCCGCCTCGCTGGCGACGACGCGTGCCGTTTCGAGCTCGAGCCCGAGCAACGCCGCCATTGCACCCAGGCCCACCGGCACGGCGCGTTGCATGGCGCGGCCGCGCCGTTTCAATAGTCGCGCCGCATCGGCGACCGAAACGGCGTGCGCCGCCGCGTGCGCCGAATATTCGCCCAGCGAATGGCCGGCGACGAACGCAGCGTGGCGCTTCAGGTCGAGGCCGCCGTCCTTTTCCATCACGCGCATCGCCGCCAGGCTCACGGCCATCAGCGCGGGCTGCGCGTTCTCGGTCAGCACCAACTCGTTCTCCGGCCCTTCGAACATCAGGCGCGACAGATTCTGCTTCAACGCCTCGTCGACCTCGCCGAATACGTCGCGCGCCGTAGCGAACGCAGCATGCAGCTCGCGGCCCATGCCGACCGCTTGCGAACCCTGACCGGGAAAAACGAATGCGCGGCTCATGCTCAACTCAGGTCAAAACCGGATCGGCGTCATCGTCGTATATGGTTGGCAGCGCAGTTGCCAGTCGGCGATCTGCGCGCCGTCCTCGGCCGGTTCGACGTCCTTTTTCTGCACGTCATAGCCGGGCACGGTACAGATCTGACTTGCTTTCCACGCGAGCAGTTCCGGCGCCGCCGCGCCGTCGGCTGCCTTGCCCGTTGCGGCGGACACGCCGATCACGTCGCGCGCCGGATCGCGATCGACCGGTACGCAGCCAGCGGCGAGTACCGCCAGGGCGACAATAAACCACGTCCGCATGATTCCTCCCGGCGCACCGGATACACCCGCGCCGAAAGCCTGTAAAGCGGCTGCAACGCACGCGGATCGAGCGGCGGCCGGCATGAAATGCGGCGCATCCGCGGTGCAACGCCTTGCTATACTCGCCGCCAGCCAGCGACGCCGCCATGACCGACCGCTACATCATCGAAGATCGCGCCCAGAACACCTTCTCGCTGTCGCGCGAGGCGCTGGTCTCGCCCAGCGTACTCGAAAAAGAGCATCGCGCGATCTTCGATACCTGCTGGATCTATGTCGGCCACGCCTCGGAACTCACCAAGCCCGGCGATTTTCGCACGCGGCACGTCGCTGGACGGCCGGTGATCTTCTGCCGCGACAAGGCCGGCGCGATTCATGCGCTGCTGAATTCCTGTCGCCACCGCGGCACGACCGTGTGCCGGGAGCGCGAAGGCAATGCGCGCCAATTCATGTGCATGTACCACGGCTGGACCTACGAAACCGATGGTGCGCTCAAGTCGGTGCCAGGTCCCGAGGCCTATGGCGCGGCGTTTGACAAACGGAAATTCGGATTGGTCGCCGTGCCGCGCCTTGAGCAGTACCGCGACTTCTATTTTGCCTGCTTCGATCGCGCGGCGCCGCCGCTCGCCGATTATCTCGCCGGTGCCAAGGAGTATATCGATCTCGTCGTCGATCAATCGCCATCCGGGCGGATGGCGATCATCGCCGGCGTCCAGGAATATGACATCAAGGCGAACTGGAAGCTCTTGGTCGAGAACAGCGTCGACGATTATCACTTGCCGACGGTGCACACGACCTGGCTCAACTACATGAAGAACGCCGGCGTCAACGTGCGGCCGCCGAAAGATGAAGACCTGTTGCTGCCATCTAAAGGCTGGGGCAAGGACCTCGGCAACGGCCATCTCACGACCGACAACGTCAATTTCCGCGGCCGGCCGGTGGCGCGCTGGATCTCGATCTACGGCGAGGACGCGAAAGCCGATATCGAAGCGATCCGCCGCGAACTCGTTACGCGTTTGGGCGAGGAACGCGCCGCGCGCATCGCCGACACCAATCGCAACCTGGTCGTCTTTCCCAATCTCGTGCTCAACGACGGCTCGTCGGTGACCGTGCGTACGTTCTTTCCGATCGCGCCCGATCGCATGCGCGTCACCGCCTGGTGCCTCGGGCCGGCCGAGGAAACGCCGACGCAACGCGCGCGACGGCTGGACGCGTTTCTCACCTTCTACGGACCGGGCGGATTCGCCACCCCCGACGACGTCGCCGCGCTCGAAGCGGTGCAGCAGGGGCTGGCAGCGTGGCGCGAGGTCGGCTGGTCCGACATGTCGCGCGGCATGGCCAAAGCGGCGGATGCACAGCTCAATACGGACGAAGGCCACATGCGGGTGTTCTGGCGCCGGTGGAGCGCGTTGATGGACCGCGCCGGATGAGCGACCGACGCAACACCGCGAGCGCGACGCGCCAAGAGGTCGAGGAGTTCCTCTATCGCGAGGCGGCGTTGCTCGACGCGTGGCAGCTCGACGAATGGCTCGCGCTGACGACGGCGGATTGCGGCTACTACGTGCCGCCCAACGACAAGCCCGACGCCGACCACCGGTCGACCCTGTTTACCGTCGCCGACGACCACGCCCGGCTGATCGAGCGCGTCAAACGCCTCAAGGATCCGAGCGCGCATGCCGAATACCCGCCATCGCGCACACGCCGGCTGATCTCGAACGTGCGCATTACCGGCCATGACGGCGATGCCATCGAGGCGGCCGCCAATTTCGTGGTTTATCGCTTCCGCCGCGGCGATGACCGCCGCGAGTACGTCGGGCGCTACCGCTTCAAGCTACGGCGCGAGAACGGCGCCCTGAAGATCGCTGAACGCCGGGCGATCCTCGACGGCGAGGAGCTCGGCACCCTCGGCGCGGTGAGTTTCATTCTGTAGCGCGCCGCGTCATTAAGTCCCTGCGCCGTCAGCGGTTTTGCCGCTTGCACCACCGCGATCTTGCTGTATATTCCGCCCCCTCCTTGCCGGCTTTGCCGGCTAGGCCCGGGCGGCTGATGCTCGATCCTCGACCAGCGCCGGGCCGTAAACAGCCATAAGGAGTTTGGATGCCGTTTTACGAAAACGTCTTTATTGCGCGTCAGGACGTCTCGTCTGCCCAGGTCGAGACGCTGACCGACACGCTCGCCAACCTCGTGACCGAGCACGGCGGCAAGGTCACCAAGCGCGAATATTGGGGCCTGCGCAACCTCTCCTACCGCATCAAGAAGAACCGCAAGGGTCATTACATCCTCCTCAACCTCGACGCGCCGCCGGCCGCGGTCAACGAACTCGAGCGCAACATGCGCATCAACGAGGACGTGCTGCGCTATTTGACGGTGCGTGTCGAAGCGCTTGAGGAAGGTCCGTCGGCGATGATGCAGGCGCGTTCACGCGGCGAAGAGCGCGAACGCGAGCGCAGCCGCCGGTTCGACCGGGAAGGCCGCGAGGGCCGCGAAGGCATGCCGACCGAAAACGAGGGAGGCGAAGCATGAGCGACGATACCCGCGGCGGCGAACGCTCCGAACGTGGCGGCGAACGTGGCGGCGGCCGCCAGCAGACGCGCCGGCCATTCTTCCGGCGACGCAAATCGTGCCCGTTCTCCGGACCGCATGCGCCGAAGATCGACTACAAGGACATCAAGCTGCTGCAACGCTTCGTTTCGGAGCGTGGCAAGATCGTGCCGTCGCGCATCAGCGCCGTGTCGACCTTGAAGCAGCGCGAACTGGCGCAAGCGATCAAGCGAGCCCGGTTCCTCGGGCTCCTGCCCTACAGCCTGCGTTGACGGAGGCGAGACGATGATGGAAGTCATCCTGCTCGAGCGGGTCGAAAAGCTCGGCCAGATGGGCCAAGTGGTGAAGGTACGGCCCGGCTTTGCGCGCAACTACCTGTTGCCGCAGAAGAAGGCGCTGCGCGCCACCAAGGAAAATCTCGCGATCTTCGAGAAGCAACGGTCTCAGCTCGAAGCCGCCAATCTGGCGCGGCGCGGCGACGCCGAACAGGTGGCGCAGAAGCTCAATGGCATCTCCGTGGTGGTCATCCGCCAGGCCGGCGAAAGCGGTCAGCTTTACGGCTCGGTGACGGCGCGCGACATCGCCCAGGCGGTGACCGAGGCCGGCTTCACCATCGCCAAGGGCCAAGTCACGCTCGACAAGGCGATCAAGACGCTCGGCCTTTACCCGATGCGCGTCCGACTGCACCCCGAAGTCACAGTTCCGGTGACGGTCAACGTCGCGCAATCGGCCGAAGAGGCCGCGATGCAAGCCAAGGGCATCGACGTCACCAAACGGGCTCAGGAAGCGCGGGACGGCGACCAGGCCGCAGCGACACCGGCGGAGCCGGCGGTCGAAGCCGACGCCGCGGCCGAGCCCAAGCCAAAGAAGGCGAAAGCCAAGGCTAAGGCCGACGACGAGGACGAAGCAGAGGCCGAGGCCAAGCCCGCCAAAGCCGCCAAGACGTCGAAAGCCGACAAGGCCGATAAGACTGAGAAGGCGGAAAAGGCCGACAAGCCGAAACGCGAGAAGAAAAAGAGCGCCAAGGAATAGGCTCGCGGGCGCCGGCCGCGTCGAGTGGCGGCACCGGAGGCGCATCGATGCGAAGCGTGACGTTGCCCAGCGGCGAGCAGGTTCCCGCGCTCGGCCTCGGCACGTGGATGATGGGCGAACGCGGCGGACACGAGCCTGAGTCCGTCGCCGCCCTCAAACGCGGCATCGATCTCGGCATGACCCTCATCGACACCGCCGAAATGTACGGCGACGGCGGTGCCGAGAAGCTGGTCGGCCAGGCCATCGCCGGACAACGCGACCGGGTTTTCATCGTCAGCAAGGTTTTGCCCTCGAACGCGTCGCGGACCGGCGTTGCCGCCGCCTGTGAGCGCAGCCTCAAGCGGCTCGGCACCGACCGCATCGATCTCTATCTGCTGCATTGGCGCGGCAGCGTGCCGCTGCGCGAGACCGTTGCCGGCTTTGACGACCTTCAACGCGCCGGCAAGATCCGTTATTGGGGCGTGTCCAATCTCGACCTCGACGAGATGAACGCTCTGTGGGCGGTTCCCGGCGGCGGTGGCTGCGCGGCCAACCAGCTGCTCTATAATCTCGGCCGCCGCGGCATCGAATGGGACCTGAGGCCGGCGTTGGCCGCGCGCCGGGTTCCGGTCATGGCCTATTCGCCCCTCGAACAGGGCCAGCTGCTCGGCCACGCGACGCTCAAACAGGTTGCCATCGCATGCAGCGCCACGCCGGCACAGGTGGCACTCGCCTGGCTGCTGCAGTGGCCGGACGTCATTGTCATCCCGAAAGCGGCAACCCTGGCCCATGTCGCCGACAACCGTGCCGCCGCCGAGATCGTGCTGACGCCGGCGGAATGCGCGGCGCTCGAGCGGGCTTTTCCGCCGCCGCGCCGAAAAATGCCACTGGCTATGCTCTAAACGGACTTGTATCCGGACCACAGATTGCACGAAAATCGCTGAAACCGGCAAAAAACACCGGGGACGGCATGACTGTCGGGATGTTGCTGCGTCATCTCGTTCGTCGAGGCACCCTTCGGGTCGTCGATGCGACCGGCAAAACGCATGCCTATTCCGGCGCACCCGGCCCAACCATCACCATTCGCCTGCACGACCGCGCGATCGAGCGGCAGCTGATGTTCAACCCACGCCTGATGCTAGGCGAGGCTTATATGAATGGCCGCCTCACCGTCGAGGACGGCGCCAACCTCTACGATCTGCTCGATTTCCTCGGCGCCAACATCAATCTGGCGCCGAAAAACATTCTGACGCCGCTCTATAATGGTCTCGGTCGTGCGTTTCGGGGCTTGCAGCAATGGAATCCGGTCGGCCGCGCCCGTCGCAACGTCGCCCACCATTACGACCTGTCGGATGCGCTCTACGGCATCTTCCTCGACCGCGACCGACAATATTCTTGTGCCTATTTCGCGGCGCCCGACCAGACGATCGAACAGGCCCAAGCCAATAAGAAGCGCCACATCGCCGCCAAGCTGATGCTCAAGCCCGGTCAACGCGTGCTCGACATCGGCAGCGGTTGGGGCGGCCTCGCGCTTTATCTGGCGAAGGAATGCGACGTCGACGTCACCGGCCTGACGTTGTCGGTCGAACAGCACCGTGTCGCCGAACGCCGCGCCGCGGCCGCCGGGCTGGCGTCGCGCGTGCGCTTTAAGCTGCTGGATTATCGCCAGGAGCGCGCCCAATACGACCGCATCGTATCGGTCGGTATGTTCGAGCATGTCGGTGTGCCGCAGTATCCGACCTTTTTCAGCCGGGTGAAATCGCTACTGACCGAGGACGGCGTCGCCCTGCTCCACGCCATTGGCCGTTCGGACGGCGCCGGCAGCACCAACCCCTGGATCCGCAAATACATTTTCCCGGGCGGCTATTCGCCTGCCCTGTCCGAGGTGTTGCCGGTTGTCGAACGCACCGGCCTATGGGTCACCGACATCGAGATCCTGCGGCTCCACTATGCCGAGACCTTGCGCGCCTGGCGCACCCGGTTCATGGCCGAGCGCGACCGCGTCAAGGCGCTTTACGACGAGCGCTTCTGCCGCATGTGGGAGTTCTATCTCGCCGGATCGGAGATCGCCTTCCGCTATCAGGGCCACATGGTGTGGCAGATGCAGATGGCGCGACGCGTCGATACGGTGCCGCTGACGCGCGACTATATGTTCGATTGGGAGCGCAGCCACAAGGCGCCCGCCGCCGCCAAAGCCGGACGCGCTGCGTAAGAAAATTCTGCCCGCCGCCGAGTCGCGAGACGTTCACACCCGTCATTCATCTTACTCACAGGCGACACACATCGTTTCGTGAATGCCGGTCCGTCGGCGGGGTGCTACAGTTCTGTCATGGAAAACGCATTGTCAAAAGTGACGCCGCTGCACGATGGCGATGCGGGTTATCGTGTACCGCCGCAAAATCTGGCGGCCGAGCAGGCGCTGCTTGGCGCGATCCTCCAGAACAATAACGTTTACAACAAGGTCGCCGACTTCCTGCGGGCTGAGCATTTCGTCGAGGCGGTGCACGGCCGGATCTTTGCCGCGATCACGCGACTGACCGAACGCGGTCAGCTCGCCAATGCCGTCACCCTCAAGAACCAGTTCGACCAGGACGCCGCCCTCGCCGAGCGCGGCGGCGCGAAATACCTGGCCGAACTGCAATCGAAGGTCGTCACGATCATCAATGCCGGCGATTACGGCCGGACCATCCATGACCTTTATCTCCGCCGCCAGCTCATCGACGTCGGCACCGACGTGGTCAACGAGGCCTATGCCCAAGACCTCGATCTGACCGCACCGCAACAGATCGAGGCGGCCGAGCAGCGGCTGTTCAACCTGGCCACCGTGGGCCAGACCGAGGGTGGATTCCAGCCGTTTACGGCCGCCATGACCGATGCGGTGCGGATGGCCGAGGCCGCCTTCAAGCGCAGCGGCAAGACCACCGGCGTCGCCACTGGCTTCACCGACATGGACAAGTTGCTGGGCGGCCTGCATCCATCCGATCTGATCGTCTTGGCCGGCCGGCCGTCGATGGGCAAGACGGCGCTCGCCACCAACATCGGCTTCGCCGCCGCGCGCGCGTATCGGCAGAGCGCCGACGACCCAACCAAGGCCGAAGAAGGCGCCGTCGTCGGGTTTTTCTCGCTCGAAATGTCGTCAGAGCAGCTCGCGACCCGTATCCTGGCCGAGGAATCCGGCGTGCCGTCGCACGAAATCCGCCAGGGCAAGGTGTCGAACGAGGATTTCGACAAATTCGTCCAGGCAAGCCAACGATTGGCGTCGGTGCGGTTCTTCGTCGACGATACGCCGGCGATGAGCATTGCCGGCCTGCGCACCCGGGCCCGCCGGCTGAAGCGCACGCACAATCTCGGCATGGTGATCGTCGATTATCTCCAGCTCATTCGCGGTTCCAGCGAAGGCGGCGGCTTCGAGAACCGGGTGCAGGAGATTTCCGAAATCACCCGCGGCCTTAAGGCGCTGGCCAAAGAACTCAACGTGCCAGTGCTGGCGTTGTCGCAGCTGTCGCGTGCGGTCGAACAACGCGAAGACAAGCGGCCGATGCTGTCCGACCTACGTGAATCGGGCTCGATCGAACAGGACGCCGATGTCGTGATGTTCGTCTTCCGCGAGGAATACTACCTCATGCGCACACCGCCGACGCAGCGGCCCGAGGAAAGCCAGGAAAAGTTCAACGACCGCATCGAAAAGCACCGACAGCGCTGCGAGGAAGTCTACGGCCTCGCCGAGATCCATGTCGCCAAGCAGCGCCACGGCCCAATCGGCAAGGTGACGCTGCGCTTCGACGGCAACACCACGAAATTCGACAACTACGTCAGCGGCGACCGCCTGCCCGATGCCTTCTGACCGCAAGGTCGCGACCGACCGGGCGAACGCCATCCTCGAAATCGATTTGCGCGCCGTCGCGGCCAATTGGCGACGACTGAAGCGCGAGCTGGCGCCGCGTACGCGCATGGCGGCGGTGATCAAAGCCGACGCTTATGGCCTCGGCGCCGCCGAAGTCGGCCCCGCGTTGGCGCGTGCCGGTTGCGATCTCTTTTTTGTCGCCTCGCTCGACGAGGGTGCGGCACTGCGCAAGGCCTTGCCGAAAGCGCGCATCGCCGTCCTCGACGGCGTGCTGGTCAAAAGCGAAACGGAATTCGCACGCCGCCGGCTCATTCCGGTACTCAATGATTTCGGCCAGGTTACGCGCTGGAGCAAGGCCTATCCGGGCAAGCCGGCGATCCTCCATCTCGACACCGGCATGGAGCGGCTCGGCCTGTCGCGCCGCGAGCTGGATCGGCTGACGGCGGATCCTGGCCTGCTCGCGCGCCTCGACCTCGCCGCGATCATGAGTCACCTCGCCTGCGCCGACGAGCCCGAGCATCCGAAGAACCCCGAACAACTCGCGCGCTTCCACGCCGCGCTCACGCGACTGCCCAAGGCACCGGCGTCGCTTGCTTCGTCGTCGGCGATCTTTCTCGGACCCGCCTATCACCTCCAGATCGTGCGTCCGGGTGCGGCGCTGTTCGGTATCAATCCCGTGCCCGGCAAACCCAATCCGATGCGCGCAGCCGTCGCCCTCAAGGCCCGGATTCTCCAGGTCCGTGACGTTGACGCAGGGGAGACCGTTGGATATGGTGCGACGCACCGCATGGAACGGCCGAGTCGCATTGCGACTGTCGCCGTCGGCTACGCCGATGGTTGGCTCCGCTCCGCCAGCGACCGCGGCAGCGCGGCGATCGCCGGTCGAAGGGTTCCCCTCGTTGGACGTATCTCGATGGATCTGCTGACGCTCGACGTGACGGGGATCGAGGCGGATCGGGCGAAGCCCGGCGGCTATGTGAAGTTGCTCGACGACAGTTATGGCATCGACGACGCGGCAACCGCCGCGCGTACGATCGGCTACGAGATGCTGACGCTGCTCGGCCGGCGCTACGCCCGGGTTTATCGCGGAGCGCGCTGAATGGCGTTCGTCGCGCGGATCGGCCGCGTCGTCCTGGCGTTCCTGTCGGCCACCGGCCGTTTGGCGCTGTTCACGCTCAACGCGGTCAGCCACTGCTTTCGGCCGCCGATCTACGTCAACCTGATCCTCCGGCAGTTCATCGACATCGGCTATTACTCGTTGCCGGTCGTCGGTCTTACCGCGATCTTCATCGGCATGGTGCTGGCGTTACAGTTGCACACCGGCTTCAACCGCATCGCCGGCGGCGAGAGCGCCATCGCGCAAGTGGTGGTCCTCGGCATGACCCGCGAGCTCGGCCCGGTGATCGCCGGCCTGATGGTCGCCGGACGCATCGGCGCCGCCATCGCCGCCGAAGTCGGTACGATGCGCGTCACGGACCAGATCGACGCGCTGTCGACGCTGTCGACCAATCCGTACAAATATCTGGTCGTGCCGCGGCTAGTCGCCGGCCTGGCCGCGTTGCCGGCGCTGGTGCTGGTGGCCGATTGCATCGGCGTCTTCGGCGGCTTTCTCGTCGCGACCTATAAATTCGGCTTCAATCCGGCGGCCTATCTCCAGAACACCGCGGATTTCCTGCGCACCGACGACGTAGTCTCGGGCCTGATCAAATCAGCGGTGTTCGGCTTCCTGATCTCGCTGATGGGCTGTTATACCGGCTATCATTCGAAGGGCGGCGCGCAGGGCGTGGGCGCCGCGACGACTTATGCGGTGGTTTCGGCCTCGGTGCTGATCCTGACGTTCGACTACATCCTCTCGGCATTGCTGTTCTCGTCATGACCGGCGTGCCCAAAATCTCCGTCCGCGGCCTGCGGAAATCCTTCGGCTCCAAGGTCGTGCTCGACGGGCTCGATCTCGACGTCGGCGTCGGCGAGAGCGTCGTCGTCATCGGTGGTTCGGGCACCGGCAAGTCGGTGATGGTCAAATGCATCATCGGACTGATGGAACCCGATGCCGGCTCGATCAAGATCGACGGCCAGGAAGTTACCGGCCTCAAGCGCAGCGAGCGCGAGCGGTTGATGCGCAAATTCGGCATGCTGTTTCAAGGCGCCGCGTTGTTCGACAGTTTGCGCGTCTGGCAGAACGTCGCCTTCGGCCTCATCCAGGGCCACGGCATCGGCCGCGACGAAGCCAAGGAAACCGCGATCAAGACGCTTGGCGCCGTCGGGCTCGGCCCCGAAGTCGCCGAGCTGTGGCCGGCGGAACTTTCGGGCGGCATGCAGAAGCGCGTCGGCCTGGCGCGCGCCATCGCCGCCAAACCCGAAATCATCGTCTTCGACGAACCGACGACCGGCCTCGATCCGATCATGGGCGACGTGATCAACGATCTGATCATCAAATGCGTGCGCGATCTCGGCGCGACCGCGGTTTCGATCACGCACGACATGGCTTCGGCGCACAAGATCGCCGACCGCATCGCCATGATCTACAAAGGCAAGATCATCTGGCAGGGCTCGTCCAAGACGATCGATCAATCGGGCAATCCATACGTCGATCAGTTCATCCACGGCCGCGGCGAAGGTCCGATCAAGATGGAGGTGCGCGCGCTGTGACCGCCCGGAATTCCATCCAGGCCTGACCATGGCCCGCGCCGAAAGCCGCTACGTCTGTCAAAGCTGCGGCGCCGTACACCCGAAGTGGACGGGCAAGTGCGACGATTGCGGTGCGTGGAACAGCTTGGTCGAAGAAACCGTGCGCGCCAGCGCGCCGAAAGGGCTCAGCGCCGGCAAAGGCGGCCGCCCTTTGCAATTCGTTGGCCTCAACGGCGACGCGCAAGCCACCGCGCGGCGCGCTTCGGCGATCGCCGAGTTTGATCGCGTCTGCGGCGGCGGCCTTGTTCCCGGCTCGGCGCTGTTGATCGGCGGCGATCCGGGCATCGGCAAATCGACCCTGATCCTTCAGGCGATGGCCGCCCTCGCCGCCGGCAAAAGTGGCCGGAAGCTCGATTGCGCGTATGTGTCCGGCGAGGAATCCCTCGACCAAGTGCGGCTGCGCGCGCGCCGGCTCGGCGTCGCCGATACGCCGGTGCGGCTGGCCGCGGCAACCTCGATCCGCGACGTCGCCGCCAGCCTCGATCGCGCCGATGCGCCGCAGGTGGTGGCGATCGATTCGATCCAGACCATGTATCTCGACAATCTCGACAGCGCGCCTGGCACCGTCAGTCAGGTGCGCGCATCGGCGCAGGAACTGATCCGCCTCGCCAAAGCGCGCGGCTTCACGCTGCTGCTGGTCGGTCACGTGACCAAGGAAGGCATGATCGCCGGTCCGCGAGTGCTCGAGCACATGGTCGACACCGTGCTCTATTTCGAAGGCGAACGCGGCCATCAGTTCCGCATCCTGCGCGCGGTCAAGAACCGTTACGGTCCGACCGATGAGATCGGCGTCTTCGAGATGACCGACGTGGGCCTTGCCGAAGTATCCAACCCGTCGGCGCTGTTCCTCGGCGACCGGCAGCGCGAAGTAGCGGGCTCGGCGGTGTTCGCCGGTATCGAAGGCACGCGGCCGATGCTGGTCGAGATTCAGGCGCTGGTCGCTCCCTCGGCGCTCGGCACGCCGCGCCGCGCCGTGGTCGGGTGGGACGGCAATCGCCTGGCGATGGTTCTCGCCGTGCTCGAAGCACGTTGCGGCGTCGCGATCGGTGCCAACGACATCTATCTCAACGTCGCCGGCGGCTTGCGCGTCACCGAGCCAGCGGCCGATCTGGCCGTGGCGGCAGCGCTGGTCTCGGCGCTGGCGCACGAGCCGGTGCCCGCGGACATGGTCGTGTTCGGCGAGATCGGCCTATCGGGAGAAGTACGGCCGGTGAGTCAGGCGGACGCGCGGCTCAAGGAAGCCGAGAAGCTCGGATTTACGGCGGCGCTGATGCCGCCGCGACGCGGCCGCGGCAAGGACCGCGCGACGGCGGCCGGCGCCTTCAAAACGCGCGAGATCGCCCATCTGAAACATTTGCTCAACCTGTTCGAGAACGCGCCGCATAATCTTCGGCGGGCCAGCGCCGGAGGAGGACGTCCGTGACCGGATTCGACATCGCCATCATCGTCTTCGTCGCTGCGTCGGGGATGTTCGCCTTCGTGCGCGGCTTCATCAAGGAAGTGCTGTCGATCATCGCCTGGTTCGGCGCGTCGGTGGCGGCGCTTTATGCCGTGCCATATCTGCGCCCCTTCGCGCTGCGCTTCACGCCGAGCGACCGGCTCGCCAGCGCAGCATCGGCGTTTGTCGCGTTCATCGTCGCGCTGATCGTGCTTTCGCTGATCACCGCGGCGATCGCCAATCGCGTCAAGGACAGCCCGGCCGGCGGCATCGACCGCACCTTCGGGTTCGTTTTCGGCCTGGTGCGCGGCGCCCTGCTCGCCTGTCTGATCTATGCCGCCATGCTGGTGCTCATGCCGGCACTCGATGCATCGCCGCAATGGTGGACGCAATCGCGCACCCGGCCGATGCTCGCGGCCGGCCTGTCGATGCTGGGTCATTTGGCGCCGGGGGCGGGACATTCACAAAACGCCGGCTCGATGGAGCAGCAGCTTCAGGACGCATTACATGCGCTGAGCGTTCCCAAGGCCGCGCCGGCACCGCAGGGCGGCTCGCCCGCTTACTCGCCGCAGGATCAGCACGATCTCGACCGGCTCTTCCAGCAGAATCAGGGCACACATTAAGCATCGTCATCGGCGCGCCGTGGGCCGCCGCCGCGGGTGCGACAACCCGCTCTGGCGGTCGTGCCACAATCCGTGTAGAAGGCTGTGGGCCTCGACGGCGACGGTCGGCGACCCCATCTAAGGCTTGCGGCCACCGGACGGCGGGCGGCTGAAGCGCGCATAAAGGCGGTAGTATGATGACCACCGACCCCTGGAACGACGACCATTTCCGGGAGGAATGCGGCGTTTTCGGGGTTTACGGGCATCCCGATGCGGCGGCCCTGACCGCGCTGGGACTGCATGCCTTGCAGCATCGCGGCCAGGAAGCGGCCGGAATCGTCGCCTACGACGGCGAGCAGTTTCACGCCCATCGCGGCCTTGGCTTGGTCGGCGAGAATTTCGGCTCCAAGGACGTCATCGTCCGGCTGCCGGGCCAATCCGCTATCGGTCACGTCCGTTATGCCACCACCGGCGAAGTCGCGTTGCGCAACGTCCAGCCCCTCTTCGCCGATTTCACGTTCGGCGGCCTGGCGATCTGTCACAACGGCAACCTCACCAACTCATATCAGCTGCGCAACCGTCTGGTGCGGCGCGGCAGCATCTTCCAATCAACGTCGGACACCGAGGTGATCGTTCACCTCATCGCCACGTCGCTCAAGGACACGGTCGAGGATCGGATGGCCGAAGCGTTGCGTCAGGTCGAGGGCGCCTACTCGCTCGCAGCGCTGACCCAGCACGGCTTGATTGGCGTGCGCGATCCGCTGGGCATCCGACCGTTGGTGCTCGGCAAGCTCGGCGATGCTTTCATCCTGGCGTCGGAAAGCTGTGCGCTCGACATCATCGGCGCCACCTTCGTACGCGACATCGAAGCCGGCGAGATGATCGCCATCGGCCCCGGCGGCATCAAGAGCAGCAAACCGTTTGCCAATCCGCACAAGCGGTTCTGCGTTTTCGAATACATTTATTTCGCGCGGCCCGATAGCGTCGTCGACGGCATCAGCGTCTACGAAGCGCGCAAGCGCATCGGCATGGAACTGGCACGCGAAAACCCGGTACCGGCCGATATCGTCATCCCGGTGCCGGATTCCGGCGTGCCGGCGGCGATCGGCTATGCCGCGGAATGCCGGCTACCGTTCGAGCTCGGCATCGTCCGCAACCATTACATCGGCCGCACCTTCATCGAGCCGACCGACCAGATCCGTCATCTCGGCGTCAAGCTCAAGCACAATGCCAACCGCGTCAGCATCGAAGGCAAGCGCGTCATACTGGTCGACGATTCGATCGTCCGCGGCACTACCTCGACCAAGATCGTCGCCATGATCCGGCAAGCTGGCGCGCGCGAAGTGCACATGCGCATCTCCAGCCCGCCGACGACCCATTCGTGCTTCTATGGCATCGCAACGCCAGAGCGCACCCAGCTGCTCGCGTCAGCGATGGACGTGCAGACCATGGCGCAGCACATCGGCGCCGATTCCCTCGCCTTCGTGTCGATCGACGGACTTTACCGCGCGCTCGGCCAGACCAAACGCGACGGCACTGCGCCGCAATTCTGCGACGCGTGTTTCACCGGCGATTATCCGGTGCCGCTCATCGACCACGATGCCGGCACGGTATCAACCCAACTTTCGCTTCTCGCCGAGACCGCCTGAGTGCCGGCGCTGCAAGGTCGTCTCGCGCTGGTGACCGGCGCGTCGCGCGGCATCGGCGCGGCGGTCGCACGGCGCTTTGCCGCCGAAGGCGCCCACGTCATCGCGGTGGCGCGAACCCAGGGGGCGCTGGAAGAGCTCGACGACGCGGTGCGCACCGCCGGCGGGGCAGCGACGCTGGTACCGCTCGATTTGCGCACATTCGACGCGATCGACCACATGGGCGCCGCACTCAACGAGCGCTTCCACAAGCTCGACATCGTCGCTGCGTGCGCCGGCGTTCTGGGCAGCCTGTCACCGATGGGCCACATCGACCCGAAATTGTGGACCGAGGTTTTCGACGTCAACGTGACCGCGAATTATCGGCTGATCCGCTCGCTCGATCCGCTGCTGCGCCGTTCCGACGGCGGCCGGGCAATGTTCGTGACCTGCGGCGCCGGCCGCGATCTAGCGCCATTTTGGGGCGCCTACGGCGCCAGTAAAGCCGCGCTCGAAGCGCTGGTTCGGGTCTATGCCGCCGAGGTCGCGCGCACACCGATCCGGGTCAATCTGGTCGATCCCGGTCCGGTGCATACACGCCTGCGCGCCGAAGCGTTTCCAGGCGAGGATCGTGCGACGCTCAAGGCGCCGGAAGACGTGACCGGATTGTTCGTGCAGCTCGCCGCGGCGGATTGTCCGCATCACGGCAAGATCGTAGGGCCTTAGGCCGCGGCGTTGGCCGCCCGCGGCGTTAAAGTCGATGACACGACACGGTCCGGCGGCAGGATCACCCGCACCACCGTGCCTTGGTTCGGAACGCTTTCGATCACGAAGACGCCGCCATGCAGCTCGACGAGTTTCTTGGTCAAAGGCAGGCCTAGGCCCGTGCCGCCGCCGGTGCGGTTAAAGGCATTGTCGACCTGACCAAACGGCTCCAACACCATCGGTAAATCGCTTTCGGAGATGCCGACCCCGGTGTCGCGCACCTCGATGACCAGGCGATCGAATTCGATCGAAGCGCGCACCGCGATCGAGCCGCCGGCCGGCGTGAACTTCACGCTGTTGGTCAGCAAATTGAGCACCACTTGGCGCAAACGGCGTTCGTCGCCGCGCACGCCAGCAACATCGGGCGCAATCACGCGGACGAGGTTGATCTCCTGCGCCGCTGCGCGGCGCGCCACCATGCGCACGCAGGATTCGATCAGGTCGGTGACGTCGATGACATCGTCGGCCAGGTCAAGCCGCTCGGCCGTGATCTTCGTCAGATCGAGAATGTCATTGATCAGCTCCAGCAGATGCCGGCCGCTGGCGTTCAGATCGCGCGCATATTCGAGGTATTTCTCGTTGCCGATCGGTCCGAGCACCTCGCCGCTGATGATCTCGGAGAAGCCGATCACCGCATTGAGCGGCGTGCGTAACTCGTGGCTCATGTTGGCGAGGAATTCCGACTTGGCGCGTAAGGCGCTTTCTGCCCGGCGATTGGCCTCGAACAGGCGGCCCACCAGCTTCTCCTTCTCCGCCTTGTTGCGGATGAGCGCGATCAGCGACGCGAAGGAACGCCGCGCCATGAGGCTGAGGTTGAACGCAAAGGCAAGATACAGCACGCCAAGCGCAATATGCGCCGGATCGCCAGCGGCGAAGGTGACGACGATGAGCGGCGCCACCACCGGCCAGACGAATGCATCGACCACCGGGACGTGCGCGGTGTAGCCCGAGGCAATGCCGCCGGCGAGGCCGGCGATGATGATCGGCACGAAGCTGTCAGTCGGCGCATTCGACCGGATGGCGACCGCCATCGCCAAACTGCCCCATTGGCAGCCGGTCGCGGCGGCGAAGTACGTGACACGGCGAATCCATTGCTGTGGCTCGAACGTGTCATCGTGCCGATGCTTGTGATAGAGCCGCCACAGCACGATGCGAATGATGCAGATGCCGACGATCGACACGCCCCAACCGAGGAAGATGGGCGTGTCGAAGACAACCGACAGCAACCCGATCGCCGTCAACGTCACCACCAGATTGGTGGCGACCGGCCACGGCGACGAATAGAGCATGTCGGCCAGCTCGCGCTGGATCGCGGCATCGCCGACGTGCGGCGTCGGCGCAGCGGTATCCGCGTCGGCCGCAACGGTCGGGGGTTCACGCGTCAATTGGGCGGGAATCATCGCCGTAAAGTCTAGAGACGATGTCCTAATGGTTTCCTAGACTTTGGCGGCATGTCGCTCAAATGCGGGTCGTCGCAAGACGCCTCAAATGCCGTCTAAAAACGGCCACCGCAGGGAGCGGAATCAACCCACGGGATGGAAGATTCCCGGCGCAAAGGCGATGCGCTGTTGAGCCTGCTTCATGCGATCGGTCGGACCGATGGCGATACCCCACTGATCCATCCGGCCCGGCGGCCAGGTCCAGTCTTCCGGGCCCCGCGGCTTATAGCTCTTGCCGATGCGAGCGATCTCGGCGGTGTACTCGATGACCACTTCGTCCGGTCCGACGAAGTAGGCGAACACGTTGTTACCCGGCCCGTGGCGGCCGACGCCCCATTCGATCGCAAAGCCGCTTTCGCGCAGCCGGCCGGCCCCGCGCATGACGCTGTCGATGTCCGGCATCTCGAACGCGATGTGGTTGAGCGTCGGCGCCGTGCCGCGTGCAAACGCCAGGACATGGTGCTGGTCGTTACAACAGAGAAAGGTCATCATCCGCGTCTGGTCGATGACGCGGAATCCGAGATTGTCGACGTAGAAGGCGCTCATCGCGTCGACGTCGGCAGAGTTGAGCACGACGTGCGTGATGCCCATCGGCCGGTCCGCCCGCGTGTTCGCGTCGGCATGGCGCCGATCGCCGGTGATGACCCGCATGGTCCGGCCTTCGGGGTCCTTGAACGCAAAGCCGTAACCGCCGCCCGGTTCGTTGATCGTTCCCGGCTTCTCGAATTCGGCCAGGCCCGCTTTCTTGAGGCCGGCATGGATGGCGTTGATCTCGGTCTTGCCAGGTGCGGTCAGGTCGATGCGCAACAACTCGGCGCGCGGCCGGGCATGAAGGCCGAGGACGTGATGATACGGGCTGCTGCCGCGCAGATAGACCGATCCGGGATGTTCGACCACTGGCGCCAAACGCCAGATGTCGGTGTAGAACCGCGCCCGCGATTTAAGGTCGGTGACGCCGAGATCGACGCTCCGCAACCCGTCGACGCGCCCACCTTTGGCGCTTGCGCGCCCCACCGTTCCGGTTTTACCCGGCGATTTCAGTGGCTTGGCCATTGTCCTCCACTTCGCCGGGACTCCGGCGGCGCGCGCCACGTTCGCACAAGAGGCGCTTACCTGTCGAGGCTTCGCGTTCAGAAGGTGATTTTATAGTTTTAGAATCAATAGATTAGAACAATATCCGGAGAGCTTCCGCTAAGAATTCGCGGTGAACGGATTCTGGCCTTTTCGCAGCATCAGCCGCAGCGGTACGCCCGGAAGATCGAACTGCTCGCGCAACAGGTTCGCCAGATACCGCCGCCAGCTATCCGGCAGCTCCCCAGGCTTGGAGGCAAACAGGGCAAAGGTCGGCGGCCGGATATTGACCTGGGTCATGTAGCGGAGCTTGAGCCGCCGGCCGCCAACCAGCGGCGGCGGGTGGCGCTCTTGCGCCCGCGCCAGGAAGCGGTTGAGCGCGCCGGTCGGTACGCGGTGGTTCCATGCGGCATGCGCCTTGAGCACCGCCGGCAGCAGCTTGGCCACGCCGGCGCCGGTCGCTGCCGACAGCGTCAACGGCCGCAGACCTGCCAGTTGCGGCAGCGACTCGGAAATCCGCTCGACGATATCGGTCAGCGCCTTCTTGGGCCCGGTGACGAGATCCCATTTGTTGGCGGCGAGCACGATCGCCCGCCCCTCGTCCGCAATGAGCCGCGCGATCGCCAAATCCTGGCGCTGCACGCCAGCGGTGGCGTCGATGACCAAGACCACCACCTCGGCGAACCGGACAGCCTTGAGCGTGTCGCCGACGGCGAGTGTCTCGGCGCCTTTAGCCACCCTCGCCTTGCGCCGCAGCCCAGCGGTGTCGATGAGCTTGATCGGCTGACCACGCCATTGCCATTCGATCGCAATGGCATCGCGCGTGATACCCGGCTCGGGTCCGGTGAGCACGCGCTCCTCGCCGAGCAGGCGATTGATCAGCGTCGACTTGCCGACGTTGGGACGACCGACCACCGCGAGCTGAAGCGGCGCGGCCCCTTTTGCCACTTCCGTCGCCGGCGCATCGCCAGATTCGGACGGCGCAAACGGTAGCAGCGCATCGTACAGCGCCAATACGCCCTCGCCGTGCTCGGCCGAAACCGGCACCGGCGTGCCGAGACCGAGCTCGAACGCTTCGGCCAGTCCGGGCGGCGCGCGGCCCTCGGTCTTGTTGGCGACCAGGATCACCGGCTTGCCCTGCCGGCGCAGCCAGCGGGCAACATCGCGATCGAGTGCCGTTACGCCCTCGCGCGCGTCAATCACGAAGAGAGCGAGATCGGCGGCGGCCAACGCCTTCTCGGTCTGAAGCCGAAGCCGCGCCGCCATATCGCCGCGCGCCACCGTTTCTACGCCGGCAGTATCCATCAGCTTCACGGCGAGCCCGGCGAAATCGACCGTGGTTTCGCGGCGATCGCGCGTCAGCCCAGCTTCGCCCGCAACCAACGCCGTCTTACGGCCAGCCAGGCGATTGAACAGCGTCGATTTGCCGACATTGGGGCGGCCGACGATGGCGACGGAAAGCGGCATGGCGGTTTGCCGATCACCGCAGCGCGGTCAGATCGGCCTTGTCGGTGATGACGTAGAGCGAGCCGCCCGCCACTACCGGATCAAGATAGACACCATCCGAGAATTTCATTTGGCCGAGCGGCTGACCGGTGTAGGGCGAGATCGACAACGCCTCGCCATTGGACGAGACAACCACCAGGCGATTGCCGGCCAGCACCGGTCCCGACCAGCGCAACGGGTTCTTCTTGTCTTTCTCGTTTTCGTACCGCGGCAACGGCCGCACCCAGCGCACGTGCCCGTCGGAACGCAACAGACAGATCAGGTCGCGATCGTTGGCCAGGACATAGATGTAATCGCCGGCCACCCACGGCATGTGCGTGCCGCCGATATCCTGTTCCCACACGCGGTCGCCAGTGCGTAAGTCGATCGCTACGAGAATGCCCGAATGACTGATGGCAAATACGCGATCGCGGTCGATCACCGGCTGACCGCGGATGTCGGCGAGCGACGACAGGGCGCCGAGCGGGCGTGAAGTTGCGAGATTGTCGGACCATACCGACCGGCCGTTTTCGACGCGCAGCGCATAAAGCTCGCCCGACGAGTACGGCACAATCACGGTATCGCCCTGCACCGCCGGACTCGCACCGATCAAGAGGTCGGTGGGTTCCGGAAGGCCGTTGTGCGTCCACAATCGATGCCCGTCGGCGGCCGCGAGGACTTCGAGTTCGTTATCGACGGTAATCGTGAAGACACGGCCGGCAAAGGCAGTCGGCGGCCCGTGTGCCGGACTCGCCAGGCTCTGGCGCCAGATTTCCTTGCCGGTTGCGGCATCGACAGCAACCACCTGGGCGTAGCCGGTGGCGATGAAGATGCGCCCGTCGGCATAAGCGATGCCGCCACCGAACATTTGTGTCTCGGCATCCTTTGGCTGCGGGTTGAAGCGCCATATGCGGTCGCCGCTTTTCGCGTCAAAGGCCGACACGACGTCGTTGGCGTCAGCCGCGAACACGCGGCCGTTGGCGACGACCGGTTGCGCGGTGATGCGGCCGTAGCGCCAAGTGCCCTCGCCGACATCCGCCTTCCAGGCGCGGCCGATGTCGGGCGCGAGCGCAAGATGGTACATCGCGTGATCGGCATAGCCGCCGGCACCCGGCCATGCCGGATTGTTGAACGGCGACGGCAACGTGATCGGTGTCGCCTCGAGCTTGGGATCGGGCGTCAGCGCCTTTTCCAGCTCGAGAACGGAGATGCGCGTTCCTTCGAGTTGAACCTTCTTGGTGCCGCCGCAGGCCACAAGCGCCAGGCACGCCGCAAGCGCGACGCCGGTCGCGAGGCGGAAGGTCATGGATTGAGAGCCGCGATCATCTGCGCGGCGCGCTGCCGCGCGCCTGGCGGCGCGTTCGGATCGTCGGCGAGCTGCTGGAAACTCTTGCGGGCGCCGGCATTGTCGCCGGTCTTCAGTTGGGCGAAGCCTGTGAGCTCGACGGCGAACGGACGCCACGGGCTGACGCCGTCGGTCATCGGTTTGAGTCGCTGGATCGCGCCGGCGGCGTCGCCTTTGTCGAGGGCCGCGCTGGCCGCAAGCAACGTCGCCGCCGCCCGATAAACCGGATCGGCCGACGTATCGGCCGCCAGCTGATCGTAAATCGCGAGCGCACCAGCGGCATCGCCGGTGCGCGTCTTGATCGCCGCCTCCTCGAAACGCGCCAGCATGGCGTGCCCCGCGCCCGCCTTCTGCGCAATGGCGGCGAAAGCATCGACAGCGTCTTTGTCCTTGCCGTCACGGACGAGATCGAGGGCCGCCGCGAAGCGGGTGCCATCGGCGGCACTGCGCTGGTCGCGGTACTGCCGCCAGCCGACGCCAACCGCGGTTGCGACGACGAGGAGGACCGCCGCGACGATCACCCACCGGCCATGACGCGCCCACAGCTTCGCGAGGTTCTCCTTACGGAGTTCCTCGTCGATTTCCCGGAAGATGTCGCTCAAAACCCAGCCCCGACCCGCGAAAAATGCCCGGTACCATAACGCCTTGCCGACATTCCTGCAAACCCCGGACAGCGCATTTTTCGGGGCGCGTCGGTGCGACGGGGCGGCTGGATTTCAGCCGTGAAATAGGAAAGACTGAGGCATCAGGCACGCACAGCCCCGCGAACTGCCGCCGCGCATTTCAATGGCCCCGATCACCCGCCTCAACGATCACCGCACGCACAGGCGCATCTTCTTCAGCCGCACCGAACTCGATCAGCTGTTGCAAATCTACAGCCACCAAGTGATGCGGGGCGCCTGGCGCGACTACGCCATCGATCAACGCGACGGCGCGGCTACATTCTCGATCTTCCGGCACAGTCTCGAAAGCCCGCTGTTCACGGTCGTCAAAAGCGCGCCCGGTGAATCACGCCACGGCGCCTATGCGCTCCTGCATCGGCGTGTGCGGCTTGCCGCCGGTGGCACGTTACGGGAGGTTCTGGCCGAGCTCGAACGTGAGACGCGACGTGGCGGACGCGCGATCGGCGCGCTTGCTTTGCTGACGCCGGGCTGACATGAAGGGGCAGAGCCACTTGGCAAACGCAGGGATTTTCGCCAAAGTGACGCGCCGTTCGGAACGACGCGGGGGCATCCGGAAGATCGGCGTGGGTGGGGACATGTTGCCTGGATCCTGGCCATCGGGCTGACGCCTCTTCCGTTTGCGGCGCACGCCGGGGACGGCATCATCGACGAAATCAAACTGGGTGTTCTGGACCATGACGTTCCGATCGGCGGCGATCACCAGGAATGCTGCGTCGACGCCAATGGCGAGATGCTGTTCACGTCACCAAGCATTGTCAGTTGGTTCTGGGCACCGCGACCGAACCTGGGCGTGCGCATGGGTTTCCGGTTTTAGCCGAGCCGGCGCCGGCCGCGCGTCGTAGGACACTGATGTCGCCGCTGCTTTCGCATCGGCCGCCGGCCGTTTCAACGAGCACTCTCACATGATGGGCCGCATCATCGCCCGGCTCGTCGAGTGGTCGCGCGCACACGCCGTTATCGTCGTCGCGGCGGCGCTCGCGCTGGCGATCGCGTCCGGATTCTATGCGGCAAGCCGCATTACGGTCGACACCGATCTCGACAAGTTGATTTCTGCGAACCTGCCCTGGCGCAAGCTGGCGCAGGAAATGGACAAGGCGTTCCCCCAGAAAAACGACCTGTTGGTGATCGTGGTCGACGGCAAGACGCCCGACCAGACGGAAGATGCCGCGATTGCGCTCGCCGACAAGCTGCGTAGCGAACCGGCGATATTCCGCGATGTCCGCCTGCCCGATCTCAACAAATTCTTCCGCCGCAACGGATTGCTCTTCCTGCCAAAAACGCAGGTGCAGGATTACGCCAACCAAATGATTGCGGCGCAGCCGTTTCTCGGATCGCTGGCGGCCGACCCGAGCTTGCGTGGCGTATTCGGCATCGTCGACTTGATGGTTCAAGCCGTGCAGCAGGGCGCCGTCCAACCGCGCGACATTGCCGCGGCGCTGCACGGCGTGCAACACGCCGCCGAGAGCACGCTGTCGGGCACCTACGCGCCCTTGTCGTGGCAGACCCTGCTGAGCAACACGGCGCCGTCACCGGACGATTTGCGCCGCATCGTTTTGACGCAAGCCGCGCTCGATTATAAGTCGCTGACGCCAGGCGAGGATGCGATCGACGCGATACGCAATGCCGCCACCGAACTCGGTCTGACGCCCGATCGCGGCGTGCGGGTCCGAATCACGGGCTCGGTCGCGCTCGATGACGACCAATTGGCGACGCTCGCCAAGGGCGCTGGCTTTTCGACGGTATTGTCGCTCGGCCTGCTCTGCTTGTGGCTGCTGCTTGCTCTCCGCTCGCTTCGCATCTTCATCGCCATCATCGTCACGTTGACCGTCGGACTTGCGGCGACCACGGCCTTTGCGGTGCTGGCGATCGGCCCCTTCAATCCGATCTCGGTTGCCTTTGCGGTGTTGTTCGTCGGCATCTCCGTCGACCTCGGCATTCAGTTCAGCGTGCGCTATCGCGACGAGCGTTATCGCGTCGGCGATCTGACCGAAGCGTTGACGCGCGCGGCCCGCGGCATCGGCCGTGCGATGGCGGTTGCAGCGCTCTCCGCGGGAGTCGGCTTCTTCGCCTTTATCCCGACGGACTACAGCGGCGTATCCGAACTTGGTTGGATTGCCGGTATCGGCATGATCATCGCTCTGGTGCTCAATCTGACGCTGCTGCCGGCACTGATCGCTCTCATGCGGCCGCGCGGCGAGCCGCGCCCCGTCGGTTTCGCCTGGGCGCGCGCGGCGGATCGCCTGCTTCTTCGCCGCCGCGGCGCAGTGCTGACCGGCGCGGCGATCGTGGCCGTGCTTTGCCTCGCCACCGTTCCTTACATCCGCTTCGATTTCAATCCGCTCGATCTGCAAAATCAGGGGTCCGAATCCGTCGCGACGCTCAACGACCTGATGTCGGATCCGATGAACACACCCTATACGATCGATATCCTAACGCCCTCGCCGACCGCGGCAGCGACGCTTGCGAAGCAGCTGGACACGTTGCCCGAGGTCGACCAGACCATCACGATTTCGAGCTTCGTGCCCAATGACCAGGACGCCAAACTGGCGATCATCGCCGACGCCCGGACGCTTCTCGGCCCGACTTTATCGCCAGTGAACGTCAAGACACCGCCGACCGATTCCGAGATGCTCGATGCGATGCGCACGACCGACGGGAACCTGAAGAAAATCATCATTCATTATGCAGGCGCCGAACGCGTCGCGCGTGTGCTGGACGCGTTGTTGGCGAAAGGAACCGGCGGCTTACCGTTGCTCAAGGCAAACCTAGCCGACGAGATCCCCAATCGCCTGCAAGACGTTCGCCTGGCGCTCGACGCGCAAAAAGTGACGCTCGACAATATTCCTCCAGCAGTGAAACGCGATTGGGTGACCGCCGACGGCCGCGCGCTGGTCGAGGTTTATCCGAAAGGCGATCCGCGCAACAACGCCGTGCTGCGTCGCTTCGTCGATGCCGTCCGCGCGATCGCGCCGAATGCGACGGGATCGCCCGTGACGATACAAGAGTCGGCCCGTACGGTGACCCGCGCCTTCGTGACGGCTGGCATCATCGCCGTGGCGGCGATCGCCCTGCTCCTGCTGATCGTGTTGCGCCGCGCGCGCGATGTCGCGGTCGTGCTGGTCCCGTTGCTGCTGGCGGGTCTGCTGACGTTGGCAACCACCGTCGTATTCGACTTGCCGCTCAATTACGCGAACATCATCGCGTTGCCGCTACTGCTCGGCGTCGGTGTGTCGTTCGACATCTATTTCGTGATGCGGTGGCGCGCCGGCAGTTCCGAGCTGCTGCAATCGAGCACGGCACGCGCCATCCTGTTCAGCGCGCTGACTACCGGTACCGCCTTCGGCAGCTTGGCGCTGTCGAACCATCCCGGCACCGCATCGATGGGCGCACTGCTGACGATATCGCTCGGCTATACGCTGCTGTGCACGTTCATCGTGCTGCCGGCGCTACTCGGGCCGCCGCCGGCCAAGCCCGACTGAACTCCGGCGGTTAGTGCGCCAGTTCGCGCTCGCGCAGGAAGTGGAAGAACTCCACGCCTTCGCGCAACCGGCGCGCCATCATCTCCGGGCTCCGCACCATCTCGCCGACGATCGACGCGATCTTGCCGGCGCGGAAGTAGAACTTTTTGTAGAAGGTTTCGACCGAGTCGAAGATCTCCTGGTGCGACAGATGCGGATATTGGAGCGGAGCGATCTGGATGCCGTGATCGTCGATGAGCTCGGCATGTGCCGTGTCGAGCCAGCCGTTCTCGACGGCCTGCTTGTGCAGGAAGGTGCCGGGATAGGGCGCTGCGAGCGAGACCTGAATGGTGTGTGGGTTGATCTCGGTCGCAAACTTGATGGTCTCTTGGATCGTCTCCCGCGTCTCGCCCGGCAGTCCGAGGATGAACGTGCCGTGGATGGTGACACCGACATCGTGGCAATCCTTGGTAAAACGCTTCGCGACGTCGATCAGCATGCCCTTCTTGATGTTGTGCAGGATTTTCTGGTTGCCCGATTCATAACCGACCAGCAGCAATCGCAGCCCGTTGTCCCTGAGCACCTTGAGCGTCTCGCGCGGCACGTTCGCTTTGGCGTTGCATGACCAAGTCACCCCGAGCCTGCCGAGCTCCTTCGCGATCGCCTCGGCGCGCGGCAGGTTGTCGGTGAACGTATCGTCGTCGAAGAAGAATTCGCGCACTTGCGGAAAATAATGTTTGGCGAGGCGGATCTCTTCGATCACGTGATCGACGCTGCGCACGCGGTACCGGTGTCCGCCCACGGTCTGCGGCCACAGGCAGAACGTACAACGCGATTTGCAGCCGCGCCCGGTATAGAGCGAGACGTAGGGATGCTTAAGGTAGCCGATGAAATAATCCTCGATGCGCAGGTCACGCTTGTAGACTTCGGTGACGAACGGCAGCGAATCCATATTCTCGAGCGTCGCGCGCTCGGGATTGTGAACGATCACGCCGGCGTCGTTGCGGTAACTCAGGCCGTCGATACGGTCCCAAGCGCGCCCTTCGGCGATTTCCTTGATCGTGAAATCGAATTCGTTGCGGCCGACGAAATCGACCGCCGTCGATGCTTTGAGGCTCTCCTCCGGCTCGACCGCGACCTTGGCGCCGACAAAGCCGACTTTAAGCTGCGGATTCTGATCCTTCATCGCCTGCGCGACCTTGACGTCGTTCGCGAAGGACGGCGTCGACGTATGGACCACGATGAGATCGTAGGTCTTGGCCAGCGGCAGCACCTGGTCGAGCGTGATGCCGGCCGGCGGCGCGTCGATCAACCGGCTGCCCGGGACGAGCGCGGCCGGCTGGGCGAGCCAAGTCGGATACCAGAACGAGCGAATCTCGCGGCGCGCTTGATAGCGCGAGCCGGCGCCGCCGTCGAACCCCTCGAACGAAGGCGGTTGCAGGAACAACGTTTTCATCATAACGAACTGTCTCCGTCGAGGGTCAGGCGACCGCCGCTGGCGATCTGATAGCGCCGATCACGCCAAGCCACGCTTTGGGCGAAGAAGCTAGCGATAAACACGGCAAACGACAACCCGTCGCGGAGCGGAATGAGGTAAATTGGCGTGCGGCCAAGGCCCAAAGCCCGGTCATTGAGCCAAACCGTACCGAACCGTGCCAAAATCGCCGCGATTAGGCCATAAAATGACCACGCGCCGGGGTGGATCAGGACCGCGAGTACCGCCAGCGCGACAGGATGCGTAATAACCGACCCGGCGTAACCGATGGGCGCCACCATGCGGACCGTTCGCGCCCAGCGCAACTCGTGACGGAACAACACGCCCAGTCCAGACTCGAAGACGATGTTGTCGACGATCACGGGCGCCAATACGACCGGGCGGCCGACGCGCCGTACCGCCGCGCCGAGCGCATGGTCGTCCGCCAATCGATCCGAAATCGCCGCGAGGCCGCCGATGGCGTCGAGCGTGACCCGCGACAGAGCGAGCGTGGCGCCAAACGCGCCATCGCCCGCGTGCAGCACTTCGCCGACGGCAGCTTCCGGCAAAAATCCGTGATTGATGTGCAGACAGGCGATGCGCGACCAGAAATCGGTTCCAGCCGGCACGCCCCGATAGAGGCAGGTCACCAGGCCGGCATCCGGCGCCGCGAGCAGCGGCGCGATGGTCGCGAGGTAATCGGGCGTCACGCGCATGTCGCTGTCGGAGATCGCGAGCTGTTCGTGCCGAGCGGCCGGCAGCATGTTCATCAGATTGGCAACTTTGCGATTCGGCGCGCGGGCAGTGCCGCCGGTCACGAGAACCAAATCGAGCGCAGGAAACTCGGCGATCAGGCGGCGAACCACCGATGCCGCCGGATCGTCCGCGTCGGCGACGCCGAAAACGATCTGGAACGGCGCATAAGCCTGAAGGCAAAACGAACGCAGATTCTCGTAGAGCTCGGCGTCGGCACCACGCAGTGGCTTCAGGACGGTGATCGGAGTCGCCGCACCGCTATGCCGCGGCCGCGCCACGAGGATTCGGACCGCGCATACGGAAACCGCGAGGTATAGCAAGCCGGCAACACTCGCCGCCAGGCACGCCCATCCCAGAAAAACAAGCCATTCCAATTGTATCCACCCACCACTGCATGCGGTCCTGAAGGGTTAAGGCTCTAGCCACAGACACCAGTAAAAAAATGCTGTTGCATTCCTGTGAACCGCTGTCAACCATGCGCACACAAACGCCGGTACGTTACCCGACTCATAAACACCACCACGCGAAGGACGAAGCCGGTCTCCATCTTGCCCAACTCTATCCAAACGATCCGTGCGCTGCTCCTCGCGGGTCTGCTACTCCCGCTGGCTGCTTGCGCCACGCCGCCTACCGATCCGGCCGCGCGCGCCGAATTCGAGGCCACGAACGATCCCTTCGAACCGACCAATCGGGTCATTTTCGAAGGCAATGATTTCTTCTACACGTATCTCGTTCGGCCGATCGCGAAAGCGTATGTCTGGGCCGTGCCCCAATTCGGGCGCGACCGGATCCATAATTTCCTGCAGAACCTTAATGAACCTGTGATCTGGGCGAACGACATGCTCCAGGGCGAGTGGCACGCCGCCGACGTCACCACCGGCCGGTTCTTGGCGAATAGCACGTTCGGCATCGGCGGCCTTTGGGATATCGCCGCTGATTCCGGGTTGGACAAGCAATCGGGTGATTTCGGGCAGACGCTGTACCATTACGGCGTACCGGACGGCCCCTATCTCGTGCTGCCGATCCTCGGGCCGTCGAACCCGCGTGATGCCATCGGCATGGGTGCCGACAGCGAAGCCGATCCGTTCGACTGGCTGGCGTCGTATTACGGCCACGGCGGGGCAACCTGGTATCGCTTCGGCGCCGAAGGCATCGACGAATATGCCGGCCATATGGATGAGCTCGACGAGCTCAAGAAGAACTCGATCGACTATTACGCCGCGATTCGCAGCTTGTGGCGCCAGCATCGCGCCACGGAACTCCGCCATGGCGCGCCAGCGCCGTCACCGGTGGGGCTCGAGGGTCTCTACGACAATTCGACGCCGGCGTCGTCTCAGAGCGCGTCCCAAACGGCAAGCGACGACAGTCGCGAGTAACGTCGCTCAGCTCGCGAGTTGAGCCGCCTTTTCCTGCAAGCTCTGGATAAGAGCGGCGGCGCCGCCTTTACGCAGAACCGAGGTGAACTCGGATCGCTGCGCAGCGAGTTGGCTGATTGTGCCGCTGAGATAGACGTCGACGATCTTCCACGTGCCGCCCGTCTGGCGCATCAGGTAATCGAGTTCCACCGGCTCGCCGTTGCCGGGTACGAGCTTGGAACGCACGATGACGTCACTGCCGGTCGACGGAGCCGCCTGCGGGCTGACGTTGAATTTCTCACCTGAATAATCGTCGAACCGGTTGGCATAGGTCGCGATACTGTAATCGCTGAACGCGCGGATGAGCTTCTCTTGCTCGTTGGCGGAGAGGCTGGCCCATTGCGGTCCGACGGTGATCCTGGCCATCAGCGGCAAATCGAAGGCACGGGTCATAGCCGGCGCCAACAGATCGCGGCGACCGGCGAATCCGAGTTGCTTCCCGCCCTTCATGGCTTGCAACAACGTATCGTAGAAACCATTCACGATTGCGACCGCGCCGTTATCGGCGGCGCGTGCGACGAACGGCGGGACAAGAACAACGGCGGTGGTGGCGACGATCAGGAACCGGCGGGAAATCACGGACATCAACCTCAATTTTGCGGGCCGAGCTTATAGGACGCGTTTAAGGCCGTTTTAGGGCACCTAGGTCCGCCGGTCGACCACGAAATGCGCGGCTTCGCGAAGCAAGTTGGCTCTTTCTTTGAACAAATCAAGGTGCGCGACCGCCTGCCGTACCAATAATCCCGCCTGCGCTCGGGCACGCTCGACGCCGAGAATCGACACGAACGTCGCCTTGCCAGCAGTAGCGTCGCGTCCCACCGGTTTGCCAGTCTCGCCCGACGATCCCTGCACGTCCAGTAAATCATCCGCGATCTGAAACGCCAGTCCGAGATCGTGCGCATACCCGCGCAACGCCATGCGCATTTCCGCCGGCGCCTTGCCGAGCACGGCGCCCGCCTCACAAGAGAATGCGATCAGCGCACCGGTCTTCAACCGTTGCAGCCGGGTGATCGCGCCGATGTCGAGTTCGGGATGCTCCTCGGCGATCAGATCAAACATCTGACCGCCGACCATGCCGGCCGCGCCCGCCGCCTGCGCAAGCGAGGTCACCAGCTCGCAGCGCACCGCGGGATCGCCGTGGGTGTCCGGATGCGCCAGCACTTCGAACGCGAGCGTCAGCAAGCCGTCGCCGGCCAGGATCGCCGTTGCCTCGTCAAACGCCTTGTGTGCCGTCGGTCGGCCGCGGCGCAGATCGCTATCGTCCATCGCCGGGAGATCGTCGTGCACGAGCGAATAGGCGTGCACCAGTTCGACCGCGACCCCGGCCTGGAGAGCACTGCGCCGACCGACAGAAAACAATTGCGCGCTGGCGAGCACCAGAAACGGTCGCAGGCGTTTGCCTGGCGCCAGCGCCGCATAGCGCATCGCCTCGACGACACGCGCCTCGAAACCGCTGGGAACCGTGAGCAACCGGTCGATCGCGGCGTCGCTTAATTTGGCGGTCTCGCTCAGCGAGTCACTAAAGCTCGCGCCATCCGCCCAGGTCGTTTCACTCAAGGGTCATTGGCTCCGTCGCTGGCTTGCCATCGGTGCCGAGCACGATCTTGTCGACACGCGCTTGCGCCTCGCGCAGCTTGCTTTCGCAATGTTGTTTCAGCAACGCGCCGCGTTCGTACGCGACGAGCGCGTCGTCGAGCTTGACGTTGCTCGCCTCGAGGCGCCGGACGATGTCCTCGAGCTCCTTGAGCGCATCCTCAAAGCTGAGCTTGGCAATTTCGGACGGCGTCGACCGCTGCGCCATCGCCTCTAAGTCCCCTTCCACGCAAACGCCACTCTAGGTTCGACAGCCGCGCGGAGCAACCCTCACGCCGCCACCAGGGCTGCAACGTGCGCCGCCGCCGAGGACGAAAGGGATTCGAGGTCATAGCCGCCTTCGAGGGTCGAAACCAAGCGCCCTTTGGCGTGTTTCCCCGCCAATTCAAGCAGCCGCTCGGTGACCCAGGCGTAATCCGCCTCTTCGAGCTGGAGCTGCGCCAGCGGGTCGGCGCGATGGGCGTCAAATCCGGCCGAGACCAGGATCAGTTCGGGCCGGAAGGCGTCGAGCGCCGGCAGGATGATGTCGCTCATCGCCGCGCGGAACTGGTTCGAACCCGACATCGGCGACAACGGCACGTTGAAGATGTTTCCGACCCCACGCTCGCTGCGTGCGCCGGTGCCCGGATAAAGCGGCGACTGATGGGTCGAGGCGAAGAACACGCCGGCGTCGCTCTCGAATGCGGCCTGGGTGCCGTTGCCGTGATGGACGTCGAAATCGACGATCGCGACGCGCGCGAGTTTATGCGCCTTGCGCGCGCGTTCGGCGCCGACCGCTACGTTATTGAACAGACAAAAGCCCATCGGATGTTGCGGCTCGGCGTGATGGCCCGGTGGCCGCACGGCGCAGAAGGCGTTACTGGCGGTGCCCTCGATGACGGCATCGACGGCGGCGACGATCGCGCTGGCGGCGCGCAGGGCGGCTTCGCCAGATCCGGGCGACAACACCGTGTCGGCATCGATGGCGGCGTGGCCGCTCTTGGGTACGGCCGCGAGGATGGCGTCGATCAGCGCGCGCGGATGCGCGCGCGCAATATCGGCGAGATCCGCCTTAGGCGCTTGACGGTGCTGGAGCCGGGCGAACGGCGCGCCGGAAAGCCCGTCGAGCACGGCCTTCAGCCGGGCCGGCGATTCCGGATGATAGGCGCCGGGATCATGGCGCAGGCAGGCCTCGTGCGTCACCAGAAGGGTCGGCATATCGCGTCGCGTTCCTATCGCTGTTTTCGGCTATGGCGCGGCGCGCAGTGTCGCACAGCCCGCCGCCGTCCGACAACCAATCGGACCTTTTCGCGGTGCGGCGCGCAGTATAGGCTCGCGCCTTCGGCGGTGGGAAACGGTTCACGCGGTTGTTTCAATCAATGAAGACGGGATTGCGGGTGACGGCGCTGCTGGCGGCGATGGTGATCGCCATGCCTGCCATCGCTGCGGAAGTGACGATTACGGTTCACGCCGGCAAGTCCGACAGCCCGAACTATGTTTTGGCCCGGCAATTCTCTGAAGCGCTGGCGCTCGCCGGCAACGGTGCTTACACCTTGGTTGTCGCCGAAAGCCAGGGATCGATCCAGAACGTCGCCGACATCGACAACGTCGCCGGCAATTATCTCTTCACCGCCGCACCGAGCGTCATTCGTCAGGCGCGCCGCGGCGACAAACCGTTTGCGAAGAATCCGCATTACGATCGCATTCGCGCGCTGTTTCCAATCCCGGCACAGACGATCCATTGGGTGGTGCGCCGCGACGGGACGGTCAAGGATTTCGCCGACCTTGCCGGTCACCCGTTCATTCCCGGTACGCGCGGCACCTTGGGTGAGCGGGTCACCGAGGAGACCTTCCAGGCGCTCGGCATCGGCAAGACGATTCAGCTGATCGACAGCGACGCCTCCGGCGCGTCCGCTGCACTCAAGGACAAGCAGATCGGCGGCTTCGCCATCGCCGGCAGCTTTCCCCTCCCCGCGCTAGTGCAGTTGGCCAAGACCACGCCCATCCGTCTGCTGAGCATGCCGCCGGCGGCGATCGCTAAAGTTCACGCCGCCGACGACAGCATGATGGCGGTTGTGATTCCGCGCGGCACCTATCCGGGCATCGAACGCGACGTGACAACTGTGGGACTGCCGGCCGGCGCGTATACGACGCTAAGCATGTCCAATGCGACCGCCTATGCGCTGACCAAGGCGTTCTGGTCGCAGCGCCTCGCGCTGGTGAAGAAAAATTCGGCTTGGTCGGCGATTTTGCCGTCGAAACTCGGCTCGCTCGGCGTCCGCCTCCATCCCGGTGCCTTGCGCTATTACCTCGAGGCCGGCATTCCCGTTCCGGCGAGTTTGCGCTGACTTAGCGTGCCGGTCGCGCGGCAAGCGCGGCGGCCAGAACCGCAAGCCAGCCGATGATGAACAGCGTGCCACCGACCGGAACGGCATGCGCCCAGCCCGGCGAGCCACCAGCCGCCAAGAACCAAAGACCACCGCAGAAAAAGATAAAGCCACCGACAAAACTGGCGGCCGCGCCACCGAGGCAGACGCGGGCACCGCGACCGATCCCGTCGCGTAGGTAGGCGGCGATCCCGACCAGAACCGCCGCATGCACCAGGGCAAAACGCACGGCCGTCGCCGCGAAGTCGAGATGCGCCGCATCGGCGCCCGCGACCAGGCGATGCTGCGCCCAGGCGGCAGCGGCAACGCCGAGCGCACCCATCGCGCCGGCGACGCCGAGAATCAATCGTTGCATGCGTGCTGTCTCCGTTGCCTTGGCCGACGCCCAGGGAACGCGCTATAAGTCGCGCTCGACCATTGCGTCAAGGATGCCATGCCGAGCTTCGATATCGTTTCGCGCGTCGATCTTGCCGAAGTCGACAATGCGCTCGCCGGCTTGGCGCGCGAGCTGGCGACGCGCTTCGATTTCAAGGGCAGCAAATCCGCCGTGACCCGCGAAGAGCTGGCGCTGACGGTCCTGGCTGACGACGAGATGAAGCTGCGGCAGCTCGAAGAGCTCCTCAAAGGCCATATGACGCGGCGTAAGGTCGATGCCGCCGCGCTCGACTTCAAGCCGGCAGAAAAGGCGGCCGGCCAGATGCTGCGGCAGGTAGTGACGTTGAAACAAGGTATTGGCGCCGACCCGGCCAAGAGCATCGTGCGCGCGATCAAGGATTCGAAGCTCAAAGTGCAAGCCGCAATCCAGGGCGACGAGCTACGTGTCACCGGCAAGAAGCGCGACGACCTTCAAGCCGCAATCCAGCTGGTACGCGGACTCAAGATTGCGCAACCGTTGCAATACGTGAATTTCCGCGACTGACGTGCACCGCGACCACCCGGGAACGCTTGCGCGGTGCGCCACGAGCGTCTAATTAAGGCGGCGCTGCGTCCCCATCGTCTAGAGGCCTAGGACGGGGCCCTCTCACGGCCCAAACCGGGGTTCGAATCCCCGTGGGGACGCCAATGCCATTGCTTTGTTACGGTCAGCGGGTGAAAGCGAAGGTTCTCGCCAGCGCGACGGCGGGGTTGGTGCTGGCGTTCGGCGTGCCGGCCGCACACACGGCCCCGCTCACACTCATCGTCGACAATGTGTGCAGCGCTAAGGGCGAGATCGACCTGACGGTCTATGTCGCTGCCGACTGGCTTTCCTACCAGACCGAGGGCCGCGACCGCCAGTTGCCGGCGCGGGTCGGGTCGGTGATCTTCCATTTTGACCTGCCGCCAGGCACTTACGCTGCCGCTACCTTTCACGACGCCAACGGCAACGGCAAATTCGACGAGAACCTTCTCGGCTGGCCGCTCGAAGGCTTCGGTTTCTCGAACAATGCCCATGTCAGATTCTTCCGTCCGCCGAGCTTCGCCGCCGCGAGCTTCAACCTGCCGCCCGAAGGTGCGACCGAGACACTCCATCTCGACTATTGGAGCAAATGTTAAGGCGGCGCGCCTGCATCTGACCCGCGAAGATCGAGCCGGTCGCTCAGAAGAACCGCTCAGGGACGATAATCACGTCGCCAGGATTGACAGGCGTATCGCCATTCGCGTGAAGCTCCACGCGCTGCCCACTCTCCGAGCGCCTGATACTGTAATCGTTGTCTTTTGCGCGATAGGTGAAGCCGCCTGCTAGTGCGACTGCGTCGAAGACGGTCATCCCACTCACGTAAGGGAAAGCACCGGGCTTGTTGACCTCCCCGAGAATGGAAAACGGCCGATAGTTGATGACTTCGACGCTGACACTTGGGTTGCGAAGGTAACCGGGCGTGAGTTTGGACGTAATCGCTTGCTGCAATTCGCCCGCGGTCATGCCGCCGGCATGCACCGATCCAATCAACGGGAATTGCAGCATGCCGGAACCGTCAACCTGATAGTCGCCGGTCAAATCGTTTTGGCCGAAGACAATAATGTGAACGCGATCCCCCGAACCCAACTGATATCCCGTACCGTTTGAGACCATTGCAGTCATGCGTTGCGCTTGCACCAGGGTAAGCGTGGGCTCGGCTTGGGGAGCAGCCGCCGCCGAAGCGTTCACGGATGCGGTTGGAAATCGCTCCGCCGCCAATGCGGGCGCCAAGGATACGGCGGCCAGGAACACAGCGATGATAACGTGACGATTATTGAGCATGGTTGCCCCCATCCTTACGCGATGAACTCGTGCTCTCGGCGCACCGAGCCGTATGACAGGCGGTTGCGCCACCACGCAATCGTACGCATCAGACCGTGACGCAGATCGACTTTGGGCCGCCAACCCGTTGCAGCGGCGAGGCAGCTACTATCGGCAAGGAGCGCCCGTACTTCAGAATCCGCCGGCCGCATGCGCACCGGATCGTGCTCAACGGGTTTCTCTTCGCATCGCGCGAGTTC
>DATEMD010000063.1:0-41283 GCA_035275845.1 Allostellaceae bacterium
TCGCGGAAGGTGCGGGCGAACGGCTCAGCCATCGCGCCCAGGAGCTTCGCGTGGTCGGCGCGCTCGGCATGGAAGGCCCAGGGCACCGCGAGGAGCGCCAAGCGATCGACGAGATCGGGCCGGCGCGCGGTCAAGGCGAGCGCGAGCAAGCCGCCCATGCAATCGCCCAGGACGCACAGCTTTTGGCCGCCGGCCGATTGGACGGCGGCTTCGGCGGCGCGTTCGAGCCGCGCGATGTAGTCGGTAAGATTGTATTTACGTTCGGCCAAGGGCGCGTCCCAATCGATCGCGAAGGAACGAACGCCCTCGCCGGCCAAGTGGCGCAGCAGGCTGTTGCCCTGCGCGAGATCGAGAATGTAGTAGCGGTTGATGAGCGACGGGACGACGAGCAATGGCGCACCGCCGGCGGGCAAATAATCCAGCAGGCGCGTGGTGCCTTCCTGCCACAACAGAGGCATGTCGGGCAGCGCGCGGCGATAGGGATGATGGCGGTAGCGCTCGATCCCCGTCAGGAACAGATCGGCGCGGCGGCGCAACTCGCGCTCGAGCGCCCCGGGAAAATCAGCGGTGGCGCCGTCGAGCTCGCGGAGGCTTTGCGCGAGATCCTTTGCCTTGGCTTCGAGATCCGGACTCCAGGGCAGCGAGCCGGTCTTCCAGAAGGGCAAGGCGGCTTGCGAGGAGAGCCAGGTCAGGCTGGCGTTGGCGAGATGCAGCGCCAGCGGGCGCGGACCCTGGCGCGGCGGCGGCCGATTGGACGATGCGGGCGAATTCATCGGCGGCGCGTTGCGCTCCCTCCGGTGCGGCGGGCCATTGGCCGGGTTGCGGCCAGAGCGGCGTGAGCCCAGCCAAGAGCGCCGCCATGCCCTGGGAGAAGGCGGGATCGGCCGCCATCGCCGTCAACTGATCCTGCCACAACTCGACATAGCGGCGGGCGAGCGCGGCGAGATCGGGCGGTTCCCCCATAACCCAATTATAGAAGGATTCACCACGGAGACACAGAGGACACGGAGAGGAAGGCCTTTCTCCGTGGTCTCCGTGCCTCCGTGGTGAAAACTTAACCCCCCTCACCCTAGCGATTGGCGCGCGGCCGGCGGGTCGGTAAGCTGGCGGAACCTTCTCGCGCATTACCGGGGCTGTGCCGTGCCAGACAAATTCCTCCTTCACGCCGTGAGCATCGTGCCGTGGGCCTATGCGGTGTTTTGGTACGCAGCAACCAATTCAGACGCACCGAATCTCGCCTATTGGGCGAACTGGGGCTGGATCGCGATCATCGCGCTCGAGATCCTGGGGTTTTTCGCCATCCGGGCGCAGGAGCGGCGGCGGCGGCGGGCCCCGCCCTCGCCCGTTGACACGGGAGACGGGCATTAAGGATGGGCGCCGGCCGCCGGTGCGAGCATCCTTGCCCCGAGCGACGTAACCCCATAGGGTACTTGGACACTGTGGCCGGGTTCTGCTGGCTTTTTGGATCACCCACAAGGTCAAACCGATCCGGCATACGGTTCCCATCAACAATCGATCCGTCGCGCGATCGTGCGGGCGGCACTTCTTCGGAGATCACGTAATGGCTATCGGCACTGTCAAATGGTTCAACACGCAGAAGGGCTATGGCTTCATCCAGCCCGAGAGCGGCAGCAAAGACGTTTTTGTGCATATTTCCGCCCTTGAACGCGCCGGCATCGGCAGTTTGAACGAGGGCCAGAAGGTCAGCTTCGACCTCGAGCAAGGCCAGCAAGGCAAGACCTCGGCGGTCAATCTGAAGCTCGTCTAACGACGGCGTTCGAACCGTCACGCCCTGGCCGAAAGGCCGGGGCCAATACCGTTTGCGAAGTTGCGCAAGGAAACGCATCGTCGTTTCCTTCGCGATCTTTTTTTGGTGAAACCGACTCTCTGCGACGTCACCAAGAGACGCATCAATTTCCGGCACAAGAACGACCGGGCCATGCCAGCGACGGGTTGCGCCAAACCTTTCAGGCGCCGGCGGCGAGCGAGGAGATCGGATTTGCAAGTCTTCGTCAGGGATAACGACGTCGGCCAGGCGCTTCGCATTCTCAAGAAAAAGATGCAGCGCGACGGCGTTTTCCGCGAAATGAAGAGACGCCGCAGCTACGAGAAGCCATCGGAGCGACGCGTGCGCGAGAAGGCCGAAGCCGTGCGGCGGCAGCGCAAGACCATGCGCAAGCGCATGGAGCGTGAAGGCTACTAGTCCGGAGAGTCTGGCCATGCAGGCCGTTGCGGTCGAAACCATCGGGAAAAGCGAGCAGGCTTATAACCAGTCGCCGGAACGGCAATTGTGGTGCGCCGTCATCAGCCGCGCGCTCCAGGATGCGCTGAACGACGTCGCGACCGTTTCCAACCTGTTTCGACGCGGGCAGATTCGCGACGATGCGCGCAGCTGGTTCATCCAGAACGATGCGGATTTTCAGGCCGCGTGTAACGCCGCCGGGTACGATCCGAGCGTACTGCGCCCGCGGGTGCTTCGCATGATCGGCGCCGAACCGCTTCGGCTCTGACGGCGAGATTGGAAGGAGATCGATGATGGGACCATCGGACCGGAACACGATTTCGCGCAGCCGGGCACAGGCCCTGTTCGGCACGGAAAAAGAAAAAAAGGTCGACGAATTCCGCGAAGCCAGGGAAAAGGAACGGCAGGAGGACGCCGCGAAGACGGAGCGGCTGCGCGCGCTGCGCCTCGCGAAGGAAGAGGCGGACAAGAAAGCGGCCGCCGCTGCAGCCGCAGCCGCTGCCCCCCGCAAATCGCCGCGTTAGAGCGGCCTAGAAATACGCAGGATTCATGCCCTACAACCGCGCCTATAGCCGCACGTCATTCAAGGCCGCGCCCGAATACGACACCGGGGAGCGTTGGGTTATCTATTGGGAAACGCGACGGCCGGACTCCGGGATTTGGAGCGAAGCCGTCGAGAAATCCGAGGCCGCGGCGATCGAACGCGCCCGGCATCTGCTGAAGCTGGGTTTTATCGTCTTTCAGATCACCGGTCCCGCCGGCGGCATCTTTATGGCGGAAGACGAAATCGCGCAGCGCTTGCGCCCGTCGCCCGTCGAGAAAAAAAAGCCGCGCACGCCGGACGAACCGCCGCCAGACGTACTGGATTAACGCTGGTTCCGGCGCGCCGATCCGTAACCGAAGCTTCCGTAATGGGGGCGAGGGAAGAAAAAAAAGAAACGGCGATGACGTGTTAGCCCCTCGCCCGCGCAGCGGGAGCGGGAGGGCCCCGGCGCGCAGCGACGGGAGGGTGAGGGTCGGTCGCCAGCGCCTGGACGATGACCTGCGCGACACCATTGGGATTGGCCAGGATCTCGTTGTTCCAGAAGCGCACGACGCGCCAGCCGGCACGCGCAAGCCAGGCGGTGCGGCGGCGGTCGGTGGCGCTATCGTCGTGCTGGCCGCCGTCGGCTTCGACGATGAGCTTATGACCGATGCAGGCGAAGTCAGCGATGAACGGGCCGATCGGATGCTGGCGGCGGAATTTGTAACCGCTCAGCCGGCGGCTGCGCAGCACCGACCAAAGCCGACGTTCGGCATCGGTCATCGAACGCCGGAACCGACGGGCGCGCGAAGCGGGCATTGGCGACACCGTAGCACGGCGGGAGACCCTCACCCTCCCGGCCCGATGGGCCGGGCCCCTCCCTCTCCCGTTAACACGGTAGAGGGGCCAAAGAGTCACACACGCAACAACATTCCGATTCGCGCTTTGTTGCAGCGCGGCATGGCGGCCTGTATGCTCCGCCTATGGCAGCGGATACCGCCCACGCGGCAGGCCCCACCGGCGCGCAAAGCGGCGACAGCGCGCCGACCGTCATCAAGAAATACGCCAACCGGCGGCTCTATAACACCGCGACGAGCAGCTACGTCACGCTCGACGATCTTTCCAAGATGGTGAAGGACGGCGGCGAGTTCGTGGTTTACGACGCCAAGACCGGCGAGGACATCACGCGCCCGGTCCTGACGCAGATCATCGTCGAGGAAGAGCAGAAGAGCGGCCAGAATTTGCTGCCGACGAGTTTCCTGCGCCAGCTTATCGGGCTTTACGGCGACAGCATGCAGTGGCTGGTGCCGCGCTATCTCGAGCACGTCATGGCGGCGTTCGGCCGCAACCAGGAGCAGATGCGCAAATCGCTCCAGGACGCGTTCGGCGGCATGTTCCCGTTCGGCCCGTTCGAGGAAATGGGCAAGCAGAACCTCGCGCTGTTCGAGCAGACGATGAAGATGTTCACGCCGCCCTTCGCCGGCGGCAGCGCGGGCCCGAGCGCCGGCGCGGGCGACAAGCCGGCCGACAAAGACAAAGACGCGGCGATGGCCGACCTCAAGGAGCGCATCAACGCGCTCCAGCGCCAGATCGAACAGATCAGCAAGCCAAAGGGTTGAGACTTAGGACGCGAGGCCGGTGTGCGCGTGGTTGTTGCGCAGCCAGGGCTTTTCGAGCGTCGGCGCGCCGAAGTAATAGCCCTGAAGGAATTCGACACCTTCGCTGCGCAGGATTTCGGCCTCGGCGGCGTTCTCGACCCACTCGGCGACGATCGTCAGGTTCAAGCCCTTGGCGAGGCCGACCAAGTGCCGCAGGAAGACCTGATTCTCGGCGCTGGTCGCGAGGTTGCGGACGAACGAGCCGTCGATCTTGACGGTGTCGACCGCGAGCTGTTGCAGGTGACGCAGCGACGTGAACCCGGCGCCGAAATCGTCGAGCGCGACGCGGCAGCCGAGATCCCTGAGCGTGCGCACGAAGCGCGCGCTTTCGGCGATGTCGTGCAGCGCGGCGGTTTCGGTGATCTCGACCACCAGGCGGCTCGCGACGTTCGGCCGGTTCTTCAAAATCGAGGTGATGGCGCGTAGCCACGAACGATCGGTCGCGGTCAGGCCCGAGATGTTGAAACCCAACGTGACCGTCGGATGCTCGGCGACTTCCTGCACCGCCTTGTCGAGCACGTAGCGGTCGATCAAACGGATGAAGCCCAGCTGCTCGATCGCGGCGACGAAATCGCCGGCCGGCACGATCTTGCCGTCCTCGGCGACCATGCGCAGCAGGCACTCGTTGAAATCGACTTCGCCGGTCTCGGCGGAAACCACCGGCTGATAGGCGAAGACCAGACGGTTTTCCTTGAGCGCGCGCTGCACGCGTTCGCCCAGCGCCAGGCCATGACGGTGGCGGCGGCGTTGCTCCTCGCTCAAGCGATAGGGCACGAAACAATCGCGACCGGCGCGCTTGGCCTCGGCGAGCGCGGTCTCGGCCAGCGCCATGGTGTCGTGCGAGGTCTTGGCCTGTTCCGGAAACACGGCCGAGCCGATGGACACGGTCGCATAGACCGGGCCGGCGGCGGTGTCGATCGGCACCTGGCTGACGGCGGAGAGAATCTTCTCGGCGGCGATGGCGACGTGCTGCTCGGCGCAATCGGCGAGGACGATGCCGAAACGGTCGCCGCCGACGCGGCCGACGACGTCGCTGACGCGCAGGCAGCGGTCGAGCCGCTGGCCGACCTCGATGATGACGCTGTCGGCGGCCTTGTAGCCGTAGGCGTCGTTGATCGTGCCGAGCTTGTCGATGCCGACGGCGAGATAGGCGCCGGGGCTGCCCGAGCGCAAGCTGCCGGCGATGATCTGGTCGAGCGCCTCGCGCAGGCGCTTCTTGTTGAAGTGGCCGGTGAGCTCGTCGTAATGCGCCATTTGTTCAAGGCGTTGTTCCACAGCCTTGCGCGACGTGACGAGCCGCAACACGCCGGTGATGCGCGCCGGCTTGCCGGCGACGATCTTCGCCGAGCCGCGATCGTGCACCCAGGCGTAATCGCCGTTGTCGAGGCGGACGCGGTATTCGCAATCGAATTCGCCGCCGCGCTGCACGTGCGCCGCCAGGCGCTGATCGCGCAGCGGCACGTCGTCGGCGTGGATGCGGTTGGTGAGCGCCTTGCCGGTCGGCACCATCGACAGCGTCAGGCCGTCGATCGCGCCGTGCCATTCGATCCGGTCGCCGGCGGCATCCCAGATATAGGCAACGTCGCCCGCAGCGGCGAGCGCGGCGACCACCGTCTCTTCATCGGCCTTGCGCGATTTTTCCATCATCAGAACAAACAGGGTCTCAGGACACGGCACAGCCCGCCGTGCTTCCTATAGTCCGTTCGAATCCTGAAAGAACGATTTAAGTCCCGAATTCAACATAACTTTTAACAATCGATGAACGCCGCGGCTTTGACGCCTGGCGCGCGCCATCGACGCCGTCCGGCATAGACGAAAATGTAGGTTTTGCGCCCGAATTTGCGGCGATTCGCGACGGAGGGATGCCGCTCAGGCGGTGCGGCGGGTCGCGGCAGGCGTGTGCGCCGCGAGGAACGGCAGCACCGCGTGATTGAATTCGCGCGCCATGGTGTGCGGGAACGAATGGCCACCTTGCGCCAGAAATTTGGCCTCGGCGCCGGGAACGGCACGCGCCAGCTGTTCCGAGAAATAGGCCGGCGTCACCGCATCGTCCTGGGCCGCGACCACCAGCGTCGGCGTGCGGATGCGGCCGAGATCGGCCGTGCGATCAAATGCCAGGATTGCGTCGATCCGGCTCATGACGATTTCCGGCGGCGAGAAAGTGGCGAGATGCTGCGCCTCCATCTGGCGAAGCTTTTCGTTGTTCTCGGCGATGTAGTACGGCGGATAAAGAAAAAGCGAATTGGCCTGGACGTAGGCGGCGGGACCGAACTTGTGCAGGATCTCTTTGCGGAGCGCGAACAGCCGGCGGAAATAAGCGTCGGCCTTGGGCCAACTGGCGCAGATGACCAGGCTGGCGGCACGCTGCGGATGCTCGACACCGAGAATCTGGGCGATGGCGCCACCGGTCGAATGGCCGACAATGTGCGCGCGTGCGATGCCGAGCGCATCGAGCAAACCGATCACGTCAGCCGCCAAGCGATCGACGGTGTAGGAGATTCGGCTGTGGTCACTCTGACCGACGCCGCGGTGGTCGAACGTCACGACATCGAATGACTTGGCGAAGACGGGAACCTGCTGGCGCCAATAATCGGCATGACCGCTGAGCCCGGAGATGAACACCACCGGATAGCCGCCGCCGGCACGCTCATAATGCAGATGGCAGTCGCCAACCGAAACCCGCGGCATGGAATCGGAAGTACCTCCTGAAAGCGCTGGTATCATCCGTGGCTGCCCCTGTCAAACCCGCGCGCCGTTGGCTGCTGTGCGGCTCTTGCATGGATTGGCGGTAACCGCCAAAAACAGAGACACAGCATGATCACGCTGCGGCGGACGCGGTCTGCGTATCATCGCCCTGACTCATTGCCCCGACAATTTATCCACCGTGGTGCGTTCGCAACTCAACGTACCGTTTGCCAAAGGTCGGTGGCATGCTATGAGAGATTTTCCACTCGTTGGACCGCGGTTGCGACCGATCGATACCGCCGGTTCCGTTCATTCTTTACGCGCCGCCGCCCGGCGGCCGTTCCAGTCCATCAGTGAACACAGGGGACCATGATGTCTTCTGCGACGGCGAATACCGCACGCATGATTGCCAAGCTCCTGGCGGAGCGACCGACGGCGCATCAAGAAATTCCGCAGCTGATCGACGTTGTGCATCGCACGCTGGCCGGCCTGAACGGCGCACGCCCGATCGAGGCGCCCACGCCGCAAAACGGCCACGTCGTGCTGGATCAAACCGATGTAACCGATGCCGTATCGGTCGCGCCCAAACGCCGCGGCCGCAGGCCGCGCGCCGAGGCCGAATCGGTTCTGCCGACGCCAGTCGAGGCCAAAGCCGCGGTTACGCCGGCGCCAGCACCGACGCTGCTGCGCCGCGCCGAGATCAAGGATAAGGAACCGGTCCAGGTTGCACCGCTGACGCCGCCGCCGAACCGCGAGCGATTGACGCGCGGCGTCGTCCGTTGGTTCGACCCGCAAACCCGCCGCGGCGCATTGCGCCTGCAAGGCGTCAGCGGCGACCTGCCGTTTGAGCCACCGCTGCTCGAGCGCAGCAACATCACCCGGTTGTTCAAAGGGCAGGAAGTGGAAGCCGAGCTCGATGGCACCGCCGACGCGCCGCAACTCGTCGGCTTCCGCCTACTCGCCGCCGGACCGGCGACGCACGTCAATCCCGGCTTGGTGCGCGCGCGCCAGCAGAAGCCGGTGATGGTCGAACTGAAGCGCGAAGCACTGAAACGCGCGGCCGCACGCGACGCTGCTGAGGCGTTGCTGCCCGACCGGCGCGACTGAGGCCGACGATCCGGAACCGGGAAGGCGCATGCCGGAGATCGCCCTCATCGTCGGCGCCGGCAGCGGCTTGAGCGCCGCCCTCACCCGGCTCTTCACCAAGGAAGGCATGCGTGTCGCGTTGGCGGCGCGCGAGATCCGCAAGCTCGAGCCATTGTGCGCCGAAACCGGCGCCCGCGCCTTTCCCTGCGACGCGACCAAGGCGACCGACGTTGCGGCGCTGTTCGCGCGCGTCGCGGCCGAGCTCGGCGCGCTCGACCTCGTCGTCTATAACGCCAGCCAACGCGTACGCGGCAGTATCGCCGAGGTCGATGCTGCCGCCGTGCAGCAGTCGTTGATGAGTCTCGCTTATGGCGGCTTCCTGGTGGCGCAGCAGGCGGCGCGGTCTCTGCTGCAAAAAGGTGGCGGCACGCTGCTCTTCACCGGTGCGTCGGCGAGCGTCAAGGGCTACCCCCAGTCAGCACCCTTCGCGATGGGCAAATTCGCACTGCGTGGCCTCGCCCAGGCGCTGGCGCGCGAGCTGCAACCGCAGAATATCCATGTCGGCCATATCGTCATCGATGGCGCCATCGGCCGCGCCGGAGACGACTCTCAGCTCGATCCCGACGCCATCGCACGAACCTATCTTCAGCTCCATCGCCAGCCGCGCAGCACCTGGAGCTGGGAGATCGAATTGCGGCCGTGGCGCGAAACCTTCTGAGGTGTGAGGCGCCGTCGGCACGCCTCAGTATAACGGCGCTAGGCGCTGACGCGCTCGCACTCGAGCATCACCGTCGACGTCAATACCCGGCCTGGCGGTCCGGGCTCCGGCAGCGCCAGATTGAAATAACGAACGTGCCGGTCGTCGATCGTGCCAATGAGCTCGTTGTAGTTCGGCCCTTCGCGCCGTGTACGAAGAATTCGCGCGTGCACCATCATCGCATAGTCGGTATCGGCGCGCGCGAGAACATTCACCCCAACCAGCAAAGACGTATCGAAACCGAAGCCCGTCGCAACGTGGTGCGAAACGACTTCGTCATGATTGATGCCAAAGAGATTGCTGGTGGTGAATGCCCCTAACTTCGCCGCAGCATGGATCAATTGGTGCGGTGCCTGATGGTAGGTCGACATCAATTCGCCAAGCAACGGGTCGGAAATTTGATCGAGCGATAAGGGCTTCACGGTCCATGGCCGCCGGGCGACGCGCAAAATGAAGGCAATGCGTGCAATTGCCGCCCCGGCCGCGTCTGCGCTCGTATGATTGGCCTCGACCCATTGTCGATCCATATGGACCAAGCGGCGGACATGCCTGATGCGATCGGCACATTCGTCGAGCCATTCGTGGATGCGTTCGGCCGCAAGCGGCGCGACGCGGCGACCGTCGTGCCGGATAACGACCGTCCCGTCGGTACGCTCCGTAACGGCAACCCACCCCAGAACGCGCATTGCATATGCGGCCAAATCGCCTGAGCCATGCGGCAAGCCCAAGCTCCGACGAACGTAAGCCGCATGTCCTGAATTCGCGGCCGCCAACTCGCCCTCGGCGGTAAACCAACTATGGCGGTCGCTGCCGTCGGAGTCTGCCGCTCCGACTCGTCCCATGAGCTTTCGAATTAGCTCAAGAACCTTTTCTTCTTCGTTCTGGACGCGCAGGCCATCGGCCGCCAAAAGGTCCTCGAATATGTCGCGCAGAAAGGTACCGTCGCCGCGACCGACGAGATAGCGGGTGATGCGGAACAAATCGTCGGCGGCAATCCGTGTCTCGCCCCGCCACCAGCGCGTAACCGTATTCTCCGATCGTCCGATGGCGCGCGCGATCTGCTTCAGATGCAAGGGCGCGTTCGGGAACAGGCGCCGACGAAGCGCCTCCTGAAACTTCGACTGAAAGTCCCCCATCCGCGCTTCCAAAGTTGTCAAGCGGGACACCAGACCTGTCCCGAATATTACGCATTTTATTCGTCATGCATACACTAGCACGCGAAGCCAGCCTGGTATGCCTCGTCGTGAGATCCTACGACGAGGCGGGCGGCAGCCCTTCCAAGCATAGTAATTATTCCAATATTTCCAGTGGCTTATACTCGCGTAGCGCTCTGAAAACCGCGACGCGGGTCTGGGCCGGGCATGGGATGCCATGACGTCACTGACCGCCGCGCCACTGGTCATCGGCGATCCATTGCTGCGCCGTCTCTATCAATATTGGGACCACGAGCGCGGCAGCCATCCGATGCCGACGCGAGGAAGCGTCGACCCGATCAAGATGCGATACATCCTCGGGCATCTCGCGCTCATCGATGTCATTCCAGGCCGGAAGGGTTTCCGCATCCGTCTCCATGGCACCGAGCTCGTCTCGCGACTCGGCGCCGACTTTACCGGCAAAACCCTGGACGAGTTGCCGCTTGCCGATTTGCGGAAGCATGCCTTGCAGTGGTTTGCCGACGTCGTCGAGCGACGAGCGCCGATCCACGAACATGTTGACGGCGTCATCGACGGTTTTGCGCGCAACTTCGACGTACTCGTCCTCCCTTACTCGACCCACAAAGCCGCCGTCGATTTGATGCTCGTCGCGGTCCGATGCCAGACACCGGTACCCGGCCGAGCAGCCGGCGGTAGCGGGCCGGCAAACACATGAAACGCTCGCCACGCTTCAATCGCGATCGTGAATGCCGGACGTGGAACGGGTCCGGCCTATGTCCCAACGTGGGAGTGCGCACGAATGGTCGGCGCGGCGCTTTTCGACCGGGAGCCGGACGTGAGCGCTCTGCAAAACGGCTCCTGAGGTAACAAAACCATGCACGACGGCGGTCACGCTCCCAGCAACGATGTGCGGCTCTTCCGCGATGAATTCCATGATTTTCTCGATGAATTCATGCCGGATGAAGCGCTTCCGTTCGACCGGCTCCATACGGTCGGTGCGGCGCTCATTCCGCCACTGCTAAGTTCACTCGAATCGCAAGGCCTTCGGCTCGTCGTCAGCCGCGACCTCGCCAGCGCCGATAAACTTTATCGGACAAGCGGCGGGCGGATGAAGCGGCTGATCCAAACCAACGATGTGCACTTCCACCCGAATGCCACGCCGGCCGACACGGTTGTAATGGCGTTGATGCGCGACAACGCACCACAAGGTTGCATTGCGTCGCGTTTGATCTGGGTCGAACACAGTTTGGCCGAGGAAATGGAAAACGGCCGCTTCTGGGTGATGCATCCGCCAACCATGTGGCAAGCCCCGGACAAATGCGTCGTTCGCGCCAACGTCGCCAAAGCGATCAAGGCATGTCACGTCGTCTGCACGGGTTCGGTCTACTTGGCCCAAGGCGTAACTGGCGGACATACGCTCGCGGCCATGCTGCGGCTGCATCATCTTTGGGTCCTCTGTCATTGGCGCTGGTCATGGCTCGTCGCGGTCATCGAGGGGGCCCTCGTGCGGCGGCACGCCTTTGACATCTATGGTATGACCGGCATCGATCTTGGGGTTTGGCGCACGCGCCCTGGTGAGGGCGACGAACTGCATCGTTATGATTTGCTCACTTGTCCACGCGATGCCGCAATGGAATCGTGGCTTCGCATCGAGACCGGCGATCTGAACCGGCCAATGGGGTTGCCGCCTCGGTCAATCTTCCCGCATACCGAGCAACGGGCCGGAATTAACGCGTGATCCTTTCTCGTCGGCTGCGCCGAGCAATCGCATTGCCGCGAGCGCGAGCACGCTGATGAACACGCCGGTCATGACATAGTACGCGGGCGCGATCGGATCACCGGTCCGAGCAATGAGCCACGTGACAATCATTGGCGCGCCGCCACCGAAGACTGCGACGGCCACGTTGTATGCAATGGCCATCGCCGTCGCGCGGCTATGCACGGGATAAAGCATCGCAATCGTGGCCCCACCTGGCCCCGCATAGGCTGCAAACAGGAACCCGAATCCCAGCTCAAGCATGACGAGCGTGGCGCCGCTCGGTGCAGCCTGCAGCCACCGGAATCCAGGATAAACAGCAACCAGGAAGATCGTGGCCGCCGCCATCATCACCGGCCAGCGTCCAATTCGATCTGAAATCACCCCCATCAACGGACAGCAAATAGCGACGGTCACACCGGCGGCGACCATCGCCAAGAATGATACCGCTGAGCCCAGATGGAGTACCCGGATCGAATAAGTCGGCATGAAAACGAATAGGACGTAAAAAGCGGCCGTTCCACCGACGACCAGTCCGAGGCCGACCAACACATTATATTTGTACGTGGCGATCATATCGATCACAGATCGACCGCCGTTATGGCGCGACCGTTCTTCGAGAAATTCGGGCGTCTCCGAAAGTTTAAATCGGATATAGACGCCAATCGGTCCGAGCACTAAGCCGAGAAGGAACGGCAGACGCCATCCCCAGGATTCCAATTGGTGAGGATCGAGGTAATGCGTCACGAACATCCCGACGGCGCCCGAAAGCATGATCGCCGCTCCTTGTCCTGAAAATTGCCAGGAACCGTAGAGTCCACGGCTTTCCGGCGGCGCGTGTTCGACAAGAAAAGCCGTCGCACTGCCGAAAACACCGCCAGCGGCGAGACCCTGCAAAACTCGAGCAACGACGATAAGCGACGGCGCAGCGACACCGATCATCTGATAAGTAGGAGCCGCGGCGATCATTGCACTTGCAACCGACATCAAACCGATCACGAAGACCAACAATACCTTGCGACCGTATTGATCGGCATAGTGCCCAAGCAGGATGCCGCCGACGGGCCGAACGACATAGGACACCGCAAAAAGGCCGAACGTGGCCAATAACGGGGTCCAGCCGGTCTCGGGCGGGAAGAAGAGCTTTGAAATGGTGACTGCGACATAGCCATAGATGGCGAAATCGTACCATTCGAGCGCATTGCCGACGGCCACCGCAACGATCTGCCGGGCTTTCCCGCTTGCAACGGTCATGCGGGCCCTGTCGGCAGGTTACCGCGACCGGGCGCAAGAATCCGGTCATGGCGACTCCAGACCGGTGCATCATGCGGCAATGAAGCGTGAGACAATCGCATCGATGTTCGGCTAAATATCGGCATCCGACTTGCGGCTCAACCGAAATAACCGACGATGGCAATCCAAAGCGGCCTGAAAGCAACCGGTGCGTGTACCGCGCCGCGGCACTCGCGGCCTCATCGCGGCGACGGAGCCTGAGCGATGGTTGCAAGAACATCGGCAGCATCTGGCGAATCACCGGGCATTGTCGAGATTCCCGACAAGGATTTGCCGCTGCGCAGCGATATCCGGCTGTTGGGACGGATTCTCGGGGAAACGCTGCGCGATCAGGAAGGCGAAGCGATTTTCGAGATCGTCGAGCGCATCCGGCGTTCATCGATCCGTTTCCATCGCGACGCCGACGAGGCCGCCCGCGACGAGCTTGAAACGACCTTGAACCGGCTTACCCGCGACGAGACCACGCGCGTGATCCGGTCGTTCACTTATTTCTCGCATCTCGCCAATCTGGCTGAAGATCAACACCACATCCGGCGGACGCGCGCGCATGCGATGGCCCCCTCGACGCCGCGCGAAGGAACGGTCGCGCGTGCGGTCGCTGCCCTGCGTGACTCAGGCCGCTCGCCGGCGGTCTTGCGCTCGTTCTTCGAGCGGGCGCTGATCTGCCCCGTGCTTACCGCCCACCCGACCGAGGTGCGACGCCGAAGCACGCTCGATCGCGAACGGGAAATCGCGACACTGCTCGATGAGCGTGACCGCATCACGCTCACGCCCGAGGAACTGGCGGTCAACGAGGAATCTCTGCGCCGGGCCGTGCTTACCCTGTGGCAGACTGCGCTGCTGCGTCGCAGCCGGCTCGCGGTGATCGACGAAGTCGCGAATGGCATCGCGTATTACGATTACACGTTCCTGCACGAGCTGCCGCGCCTCTATGCGACATTCGAAGATCAGCTCGCCGAAGCGATCACCGGATCATTGCCGTCGTTCCTGCGGATGGGGAGCTGGATTGGTGGCGACCGTGACGGCAATCCCTTCGTTACGGCCGAGGTGTTGCGGCAGGCCATTCTGATGCAGAGCGATCGGGCGTTGGGTTTCTATCTCGACGAGCTGCACGAACTGGGCCGTGAATTGTCGCTGCACGCCTTGTTGGTCCGCACAACGGCCGAGCTCGATAAGCTCGCCGCGCGCTCGCCTGACCACTCGCCGCATCGCGCCAGCGAGCCTTATCGCCGTGCCATTTCGGGGATCTACGCACGCGTTGCCGCGACCGCCAGGACGCTCAACGATACCGAAGTGCACCGTATTCCGGTCGGCGAAGCGGCGCCCTACGGCAGCGCCGGCGAGTTCGCCGCCGATCTCAGGGTGATCCACGATTCTCTGGTAGCCAATGGATCGGCGATGCTGGCGCGCGGCCGGTTGCGTGACCTGCGCCGTGCGGTCGATGTGTTCGGATTCCATCTTGCCGCGCTCGATCTGCGGCAAAATTCGGACGTGCACGAACGCGTCATCGCCGAACTGCTCGAAACTGCGACGCCCGGCACCAATTATTCCAAACTCGGCGAGGATCAACGGATCACGGTGTTGGTTGCCGCGCTGGGCACGGCGCGGCCGTTGGTCTCGCCGTCGGCGACGTACGGCGAGGAAACCGTTGCCGAACTCAACATTCTGCGCGCCGCCGCCGAAATGCAGCAGCGCTATGGCAAGGGCGCCATCGCGAACTACGTCATCTCTAAAGCGGACGGCGTTTCGGACGTGCTTGAGGTCGTTCTGCTGCTGCGCGAGGTCGGTCTGTACCGTCCGCAGCCACACGAGATTGACCTCGATATCGTGCCGCTGTTCGAGACCATCGACGATCTGCGCCGCTGCGGACAAATCGTCGACCGCCTTTTGGCGCTGCCATTTTACCGACAACTCATCGATAGCCGTGGCGGCGTGCAAGAGGTCATGCTCGGCTATTCCGATAGCAACAAGGACGGCGGCTATCTCACCTCCGGCTGGGAGCTTTGGAAGGCGGAAACCGCCCTGGTCGAATCATGCCGCCGCCACGGCGTGCGCCTGCGGTTGTTCCACGGCCGTGGTGGCACTGTTGGCCGCGGCGGTGGCCCCAGCTACCAGGCGATCCTGGCGCAGCCCTTCGGCGCGGTGAATGGCGCCATTCGCATCACGGAACAGGGCGAAGTCATCGCCGCGAAATATTCCAACCCCGAGGTCGGCCGCCGCAACCTCGAGGCCCTCGCCGCCGCAACCATCGAGGCGAGTTTGCTATCGAGCGCCGCGCCGCCGCCGCCGGCTTTCATCGCCGCGATGGAGAAATTGTCGGCGTCTGCCTATCGCGCCTATCGCGGCCTAGTTTACGAAACACCGGGCTTCGAGGATTATTTTTGGGAAGCGACGGTCATCGGCGAGATCGTGCACCTCAACCTCGGCAGCCGACCGGCGTCGCGTCGCCCATCACGCCGCATTGCCGATTTGCGCGCGATCCCCTGGGTATTCAGTTGGGCGCAGTGCCGCCTCATGCTGCCAGGCTGGTACGGCTTCGGCTCGGCGGTGCGTGCGTGGCTTGCCGAACATCCGACGGATGGCATGGCGACGCTGCGGGCGATGTATCGGGAGTGGCCGTTTTTCGCCGCGCTGCTGTCCAACATGGACATGGTGCTGGCCAAGAGCGATATCGCGCTCGCCGAGCGCTATGCCGGCCTGGTGACCGATGCCGCGCTACGCGAAACCATCTTCACACGGCTGCGCGGCGAATGGCAGGCGACGGTCGCAGCGCTGCTCGACATCATGGAGCAGAAATCGCTTCTCGAAAGCAATCCGCTGCTCAGCCGTTCGATCCGCAATCGTTTTCCCTATCTCGATCCGTTGAATCACGTGCAGATCGAGTTACTCAAGCGCCATCGCGCCGGCGACACCGATGACGACACCGTGCGGGACATTCACCGCACGATCAACGGGATCGCCACCGGACTGCGCAACAGCGGTTGAGCCGCGCCAGCGCGCGGCAGCGACCGTTAGGCGCGCCGCACCAGCCGAATGATCGCGACCAGGATCACGGCGCCGATGGTGGCACTGATGACGGCGCCGATCAGGCCCAAGCCGATGAAGATGCCGAGCGCGCCGAAGATCCAGCTACCGATGAAGGCGCCGATAACGCCGACGACCAGATCGCCGACTAGTCCGAAACCGCGACCACGCACGATCTGGCCGGCGAGCCAGCCGGCGACCAATCCGACGAGCAACAGGACGAGAATGCCGCTGCCATGCATGATGCTTAACCCCCCTTTGAGTTCACTGGTGCCCCTGGCCGGACTCGAACCAGCACACCCTTGCGGGCAACAGATTTTGAGTCTGCCGCGTCTACCAATTCCGCCACAGGGGCAGCGGCGGCCACTATAGCCGGGGGTCGCGCGCGGTCAATCGGGCTTCGCGCTTGCGGCCGCGACGCGGATGCGGCTAGATCGCGGCTCCCGCGGCGACGTCATTCGAGGCCGGACCAAACTATGCTCGCCAAGATCGTTCCGTCGCTCGCCGGTTTCATTATCGCGACGATTTCGAGCCTCGGCTACGGCGGCATCGTCCTCCTGATGGCGATTGAATCCGCCTGCATTCCGCTGCCGTCCGAAATCATCATGCCGTTTTCCGGCTACCTGGTCTTCACCGGCCGGTTCGACCTGATCCTGGTGGCGACCGCAGGTGCGCTCGGCTGCAATCTGGGTTCAACCGTCGCCTACGCCATCGGCCATTACGGCGGCCGCCCGTTCATCGAGCGTTGGGGCGGCTACCTGTTGATGGGCCGGCGCGAACTCGATTGGGCGCACGATTTCTTCGCGCGGTACGGCAGCATTACGGTTCTCATTGGCCGGTTGTTGCCGGTGGTGCGCACCTTCATCGCCCTGCCGGCTGGCATCGCCGGCATGTCGCAGATCAAATTCCAGATTTATACTTTTATCGGTTCGTGGCCGTGGTGCTTCGTGCTCGCCTATATCGGCGACAAGCTGGGCGAGCAATGGGACCACGACCCGCGTCTGCGCGCGGTCATGCAGCGTTTCGACCTCGTGATCGTCGGCATCATTATCGTCGGCATCGCTTGGTATATCTGGTGGCACGTGAAGCATCGCCTGCGGCCGAACGATTAGGCCGTGCCGGGGACAGTATGAAGTCCGCGCGTCAGCCCTTGATGATCATCCTCGTTGCCGCCCTTGCCGTGATCGGCGCGGCGTTGGTTTCGCAATATTGGGGCGGCCTGCAGCCTTGCGAATTGTGTCTGATGGAACGCTGGCCTTATTACGCGGCCATCGCGATCGCGTTTCTGGCCGTGGCCTTTCCGGCAGTCGGATGGTCACGCGCGGCCTTGCTGCTGCTCGCCGCCGTATTCTTGGTCAGCGCCGGCTTGGGCTTCTATCATGTCGGCGTCGAATACCATTGGTTCCGCGGTCCGACCGCCTGCACCAACAACGGCGGCGTGCCGCAAACCTTGGAGCAGCTAAAGCAGATGCTGGCGCGCACACAGGTCGTGATGTGCGACCAAGTACAATGGTCGTTTGGCGGCATCTCCCTCGCCGGCTGGAATTTCATCGCCTCGTCCCTCATGGCCACGTTCTCCTTCGTCGCCTGGAAGCACCGCGCATGAGCCGGCGGCGTACCAAAACGTCAGTACGAAAATCTGTGGCCCGGCTACCCGGCGATCGCGCCAGCGCCGAAACCATCGCGCGCATGATCCGGGTCGATCAGGCGGGCGAATATGGTGCCGCTCGCATCTATGACGGGCAGCTGGCGGTGCTCAAGGATTCGCCTGCGGCGACCGCGGTGCGACATATGGCGGCACAGGAAAAGCGCCACCTCGAACGGTTCGACACACTGGTTGCCGAGCGGCGTGTCCGGCCGACGGCGCTATCGCCGCTCTGGCACGTCGCCGGTTACGCGCTCGGCGCGGCGACGGCGCTCATAGGTGAACGCGCGGCGATGGCCTGCACCGTCGCGGTCGAAGAAGTCATCGACGAACATTATCGCCATCAACTCGAAACCCTTGGCGAGGCCGACACCGGTCTCGCGGCGATCGTGGCGGATTTTCGTGCCGAGGAAATCGAGCATCGCGACACCGCACTCAAACACGGCGCTGCCGATGCGCCGGGCTATCCCATCCTCTCGGCTGCGATCAAAGCGGGCTCGCGGCTCGCGATCTGGCTGTCGACGCGAATTTAACGCGGGAGACGCGAGTGGCGGAGTATCGACTTCTGACCTATCGCGACGGCAAGAAGCCGGTCGCCGGCGTTCTGGTCGACGACCGGGTCTATCCGGCAGCAACGCTGTTACGCGGCGCCGGCGTCGATGCATCGTCGGTCAAGGCGCTGCTCCGCACGTGGCCCAAGACCCATCGCGCACTCGCCAAGGCCGCCGACAAGGTCCGGGTGTCCAACGGCAAGGCGCTGAAGCGTATCAAGTTGCTGGCGCCGGTGCTTTATCCCGATGGCCTGTTCTGTGCCGGCGCCAATTACTGGGACCACATGGAGGAAATGGCGCGCGCACAAGGCCGGACGGTGGACCGGTCAACCCGCCCGGACGGGCCGTGGTTTTTTCTCAAGACGTCACAGCATTCGATCATCGGCCCAAACGTGCCGGCGAAATTGCCGTCACGATCGCAGCAAGTCGATTGGGAAGCTGAGCTTGGCGTCGTCATCGGCAAAGTGGCGCGCAATTTACCGGTCGACCGCGCGCTTGATGCGGTTGCCGGCTACACCATCGTCAACGACTTGTCGGCGCGCGACCTGATGATGCGCAAGGATCGGCCGCCGGTGATGGCTTACGATTGGATCGGGCAGAAATGTTTTGACGATGCCTCGCCGATGGGCCCGTGGATCACGCCAGCCGCCTTCGTCAAAGACGCCGGCAATTTGTCGATCAAGCTATGGGTCAACGGCGTGCTCAAGCAAAATTCTAATACCAACCAGCTCATCCACACCGTCGCCGAGCAGGTGTCGTGGCTTAGCGAACAGTTGACATTGCGACCCGGCGACGTGATCGCCACCGGAACACCAGCGGGCGTCGGTATGCCGCGCGGCGAATTCCTGAAGAAGGGCGACGTCGTGAAGATCGAGATCGAGGGCTGCGGCACGCTCGTCAACCGGATGGCCTGAGCCGGCCATGCGGCCGAGCGGCTAAAGCGCGCGTTGCTTCGTCGTCACGTCCGACGCGGCGATCACTTCGGGAATATCGGACGGATTGAGCGGCGCCATCACGTGTGCGCCGGAAATGCCCGGAACGTCGGCCAGTTGCTGCAACAGTTCGACGCAGATCCGCTTGCCCTCGGCGCGTGCGTCCGCCGCTTTCTCGATGCGTTCGACGATGGCGTCCGGAATGATCGTGCCGAAGAGTTTCTCTTTCATCCAACGTGCCGACCGCACCGACGGAATCGGCGCCACGCCGATCAGAATCTTGAGCCGCGGTGCGAGGCCGAGCTCGACCAGCCGCGCGGCGTAACGTCGGACGATGCCGATATCCATGCAGAACTGCGTTTGGATAAAATCGGCGCCGGAGTCCGCTTTGCCTTTGAGGCCTTTGGCGTCCCAGCCCGGCGGCGGATCCGCCGGCAGGTCGGCAGCGCCGAGAAACAGATCGAACCCGCCTTTGATTTCAGTGCCAGGAAGCAATTTATGCTCGCGCCGCATCTTCTGCGCTGTCGCCAACAAGGTGCGGCTATCGAGATCGAACACCGCCTTGGCCTCGGGCTGATCACCGGCCTTCGGATCGTCGCCGCCGAGGACGAGCACATTGCGAATGCCGAGCGCGACGGCCCCCAGCAGATCGCTCTGCAGCGCGATGCGGTTGCGATCGCGGCAGGTCATTTGCAGGATTGGCTCGATTCCGTTCTGCACCAGGAAATGCGCTGCGGCCATGCTGGCCATGTGCGATTTTGCGCCGGCGCCGTCGGTGACATTGACCGCAGCTGCCATGCCCTTCAACGGCAAGGCACGGGCGATGAAGTCGGCCGGGTCGGCCGTGAGCGGCGGCGTAACCTCGGCGGTGACGCAAAAGCGGCCTTCGTCGAGACGACGCTGCAACGTGCTGACCGCCGGCATCACCGAAGTGCGGGATTCGTTGAGGAGGGCCATGCGGAACGCCGTCGAGTATAAACGGGCCGCCATCCGCCTCCAGCGGAATCTTCGCCCGGGACCTTATTGCGCGGCAACCGCGGCACGGCGATCCGCGCGGATCATATCGGCAGCTTTTTCGGCGATCATGATGGTCGGCGAATTCGTGTTGCCCGACGTGATCGTCGGCATGATCGAGGCGTCGGCGACACGCAAGCTGCCGATGCCGCGCACCGCAAGCCGCGCATCCACCACCGCGTCCGCGTCCGCGCCCATCTTGCAGGTCCCGACCGGATGGAAAATCGTTGTCCCGATGTCGCCGGCGGCGTGTGCCAATTCATCGTCGGTCTGGAGCTGCGCGCCCGGCCGATATTCCTCGGGCATGAACCGCGCCATCGCCTTGGCGGCGACGATTTGGCGCGTCAGCCGAATGGCGGCAGCGGCGACACGACGGTCGGAATCGGCGGCGAGATAATTCGGACAGATCGCCGGATGGGCAGCCGGATCGGCACTCTTGATGCGCACCGAGCCGCGGCTGTCGGGCCGCAGATTGCACACCGATGCGGTGAACGCCGGAAACGCGTGACACGGATCGCCGAACTTGTCGAGGCTCAGCGGCTGGACGTGATATTCGAGATTGGGCGTCTCGCGCGACGGGTCGCTTTTGGCGAAGCATCCGAGCTGTGACGGCGCCATGGTCAGCGGCCCGCGCTTGAACAGGAAATATTCGAGCCCCATGCCGATCCGGCCGATGAAACTGTTGGCACGTTCATTGAGCGTGCGCGTATTGGCGACTTTGAAAACCGTCCGGACCTGCAAATGGTCCTGCAAATTCTCGCCGACGCCGTCGAGTGCGTGCACGACGGCAATACCGTGCTGCCGCGCCAGCGCACCGGGTCCAATGCCCGAAAGCTGGAGCAATTGCGGTGAGCCGATCGCGCCCGAAGCGAGAATCACCTCGCCGCGCGCTTCGACTTGGCGGGGCACATCGCCCTTGATGAATTCGACGCCGACCGCGCGACGCCCGACCAGGCGGATGCGGCTCGCCTGTGCACCGGTGACGACTGCGAGATTGGGCCGATTCATTGCCGGCCGCAAAAAGGCGCGCGCCGTGTTCCAGCGCACGCCGCGCCGCTGATTGACCCGGAAATAGCCGCAGCCTTCGTTGTTGCCGCGGTTGAAATCGTCGATCTTGGGAATGCCGATTTCGGCCGCGGCATCACGGAAAGCGTCGAGGATTTCCCACCGCAGTCGCATTTCCTCGACGCGCCATTCGCCACCTTGGCCGTGAAATTCATCGGCACCTGCGACGTTGTCTTCCGAACGCTTGAAATAGGGCAGCACGTCGTCCCACGACCAGCCTGTATTGCCGAGCTGCCGCCAACCGTCGTAATCGCGTGCCTGGCCGCGCATGTAGATCATGCCGTTGATCGACGAGCAGCCGCCAAGAACGCGGCCGCGTGGATAATTGAGCGCGCGGCCGTTCAATCCGGCCTCGCTCTCCGTCTTGAAGCACCAATCGGTGCGCGGATTGTTTTGGGTGTAGAGATAACCGATGGGAACGCGGATCCAGATATAGTCGTCGTTGCCGCCGGCTTCCAACAGCAGCACCGAAACATCCGGATCGGCCGACAGACGATTAGCCAAGACGCAGCCGGCGCTGCCGCCGCCGACGATGACGTAGTCGAAACTCCCGAATGTCTCGTTCATGGTGCACCCGCCGATCAATCTTGCCATACCGGCAATGCAGCCGCGACCGCGGGCTTGGCTGCCCTCGCGGCTACGTTAGACGATTGCGGCAAATCCACGTAATCCCGGCTTGAAAATCACCAACCAATCCCCTAGGTTTCCGGCCATCGCTTCGCTGGGTTCCGGCCTGCGCTCGATCGCTCCACTGTGAGCCCGACCCTGCAATCCGTGCCTTTCGACAGCCGATCGGTTGCGCAATCGCGCGCACTGGTAACCGCCATGGAGACATGAATGGCAATTGGCACGGTCAAGTGGTTCAACGCTCAAAAGGGATACGGCTTCATTGCGCCCGAGAGCGGCGGTAAGGACGTTTTCGTCCACATCTCCGCCGTCGAGCAAGCCGGCATCGGGTCCCTGAACGAAGGTCAGAAGGTTAGCTTCGACCTCGAGCAGAGCCAACAGGGCCGCACGTCGGCCACGAACCTGAAGCTCGCCTAACCACGGGCCCAGATAATTCGACCGGACGCCGCGGCGGCAACGTCGCGGCGTTTGCTTTTTGCGCAGAACGAATTAAAGACCGAGAACGCGCTCGGCGTTGCGGTGGAAGATTTTCTCCATCACGTCGTCGGCATAGCCAAGTTCGCGCCATTCCTGGAACAGACGCGCATACGGAATACTCGGATAGTCGCTGCCGAACATGATCTTGTCCTGCAGCCGCGCGCGGATATCGGTCTTCAGCTGCACCGGGAAATATTTCGGCGCCCAGCCCGACAACTCCCAGAACACATTACCTTTGTGCAACACCACCGCGGTCATCTCGTCGACCCACGGCCAACCCGGATGGGCGGCGACGATCGTCAAGTCGGGAAAATCGGCAGCGAGTTCGTCAATGCACGACGGATGCGCATGGCGAAGCTTGGCGCCGAGACCGCCGGGCGTGCCGGCGCCCATGCCGGTTGTGCCAACATCGATCATCACCGGCACCTTGAGCGCGCTGATCGCTTCCCACAGCGGATAGAAGCGTCGCTCGTTGACCGCGAAGTGCCCCATAATCGGATGAAAATGGAAACCTAGCATCTTGAGATCGCGGATCGCGTGTTGCGCTTCGGCGATGGCGGCATCGCCTTTGAGTGGGTCGACCGCTGCCCAAGCCTGAATGATGTGATCCTTGTGTCGCTGCTGCATGCCGCGCACGTAATCGTTCGAGCATGGCGGCGTCTTCACGGTCGTTTCCAGATCGAGCGCGACCAGAATGGCGTCGACGCCAGCGGCGGCGAATTCCCGCACCACCTCGTCTTCCTGTTTCCAGGTCCACTGTCGTTTCCAATATTTGGCCAGCGCGTCAACATAAGGGCCCTGGCATTTGATCCAGGGCTCGGTGTTGGGATAGCAGTGCAGGTCGATGATGCGCATGGCGCCTCAGTTCGCCATCGACGCCGGATTTGAAATCATTTCGGCAAGCGCCTTCTTCGACACCTTGCCGAAGGTCGACAGCGGAAATTCGGTCATCAGCTGCAACCGCTCCGGCAGCTTGAACTTGGCGATCTCCTTGGCGGCAAGGAACTTCACCAGATCGTCGAGCGTCAAGTCCCTGCCCTTCTGTGCAATGACGCAGGCACACATACGCTCGCCAAGATCCGGGTCCGATACCGGAATGCAGGCAACGTTCTGCACCGCCGGATGCTGCAAGATCAGATTCTCGATTTCCTCGGCGCTGATTTTCTCGCCGCCGCGATTGATCAGGTCTTTCTTGCGGCCTTCGACCATGTAATTACCCGATGGATGTTGGCGCATCAGATCGCCCGAACGATAGAACCCGTCCGATGTGAATGCCTTCTTGTTGTGCTCCGCAGCACCGTAATAGCCGCGCAAGGTGTACGGACCCCGGGCGCAAAGCTCGCCGACTGCGCCAGTCGCCACTTCGTTGTCGTCGTCATCCAGAAGCCGCACCTCATCGTCGGGCGAGATCGGCCGGCCGACGGTTTCGAGCCGCACGTCGTCCGGATCGTCGCGGCGAACGAAGAACAGCATGCCTTCCGACATGCCGAAATTCTCCTGCACGAAGGCGGTCGGAATCAGTTCGCGTGCCTTGAGCCGCACCTCGGGTTGCAACCGCTGACCGCCGCTTTGGATGACGCGCACCGATGCGGTGTCGTACTGTCGCACCTCAGGGCTGTTGATGAGCCGGATCAGCAGCGCCGGCACCACTTTGATGTGCGTGACGCGGTGCTTTTCCACCAGCGGGAACATGTCGTCCGGCCGCGTCGTTGGGCTGAGCACAACGGTTCCGCCGTTGAAGAAAAAACCCTGGATGCCAGGACAAGCGAGCGGCAGGTTGTGCGCGATCGGCAAAGCCAACAGCAGCACAGAATCGGCGCTGACTTCGCAGATCGCCGCCGCCGTCTTGGAATTGTACACATAGTCGTTGTGGGTGCGTGGAATCAGCTTGGGAATGCCGGTGGTGCCGCCCGACAGCTGGAAGATGCATGGATCGGCCGGGTCGAGCGCGATTGCCGCCAACCGGCTTTTCGGCAGTTTCGCCGGCGTTTCGATGAGCTCGGTCAGCGACACTTCGCCCGCTCCCGGTCGGCCGAGCACCAGTCGTAGCTTGAGACACGGATTTTCGTCGGCAATCCGCTTAATCACCGGACCGAAGGCGAAGTCGCCGACGCGTTCGGGATAGATGCATGCCGTCGCCTGGGCGATGTTCACGAACTGACTGATCTCGCTATAGCGATGCGTGACCAGTGCGGCGATGGGAATAGCGCCGATTTTCTGCAAGGCAAAATACAGCAACACGAATTCCGCGACATTGGGCAACGTCGGCACCACCCGATCGACCGGCTTGAGGCCGAGTTCAAGTAAATTGAGCGCGAGATTATCGGTGAGGCAATCGATATCGGCATAGCTATAGCGCCGGCTGCCGTCGATCAACGCGACGCGATCGGCGAACCTCCGCCACGCGTCGGCGAATTCATCGCGCAACGGATGGTCTCGCCAATAGCCCCTGGCGCGATAGCGGGCGGCGAACTCGGGCGGAAACGGCACGACGCCGGGCAGCATCAGGTCGAACTCGAAAAGCCACCGTCGACGACGACGATCTCGCCGGTGACGAAGCGGTTGCCTTCGATGAGCGACAGCATCGTCTCGGCGACGTCCTCGGCGGTCACGACGCGCTTTAACGGTGTGAGCTTGGCGCGACGACCCATCAGATCGTCGTACTTGTCCTTGAGCATGCGCTTCATCCAATCGCCTTCCATCCAACCCGGCGCCACGGCGTTGACGCGAATTTCGGGGCCGAGATTGAAGGCTAGTGTCTTGGTCAGATTGATCACGGCCGCCTTGCTGGCGGCATAGGGCAGCGGCTGCGGACCAGGACGCAAGCCGACAATGCTGGCGGTATTGACGATCGCCGGATACGACGACTTGCGCAACAGCGGCAGCGCCGCGCGCGTGACCGAAAATATGCCGCGCACGTTGACCGCGAAGATGCGATCCCATTCTTCGACGGTCATCGCGTCGAAATCCTTCGGCTGGACCTCGGTCGTCGTGCCAGCGTTGTTGATCAGCGCATCAAGCCGCGCGAACTTCGCCGCCACTTCGCCGAGCATCGCCCGCACGGCGGTATCATCGGCAACATCGCACTGGCAAAGCAGTGTCTGTGCGCCGTGTCGTTGTGCCTGCGCCGCGATCTCGCGCGCGGGTCCGGCGCTACGGCTGTAATTGATGGCGACGTCATAACCGGCCCGCGCGAGCGCCACGACCGCCGCAGCGCCGATGCCGCTTGCGGCGCCGGTCACCAATGCCGTCTTGCGCTGCGCCATTCTCTGCGCTCCCCTTGCGTCGAGCATCGACACCGGATTATTTTGAACGTGTTCACTTTTGGCCTGAGCCCGCGCCCCTGTCAAGCGCGGGCGCCGACCAACGCAAGGAGACGTCGCCCGTGGCGACACCGATGGCGCGTAGCGGCGGCCGCACGGTCGAAGGCGGCCTGCGCGAGCGCAGCAAGGCCCGCCGGCTTGGCAACATCCGCCGGGCCGCGCGCGAGCTGTTCGTCGAGAAGGGTTATGACGCCACTACGACGCGCGCCATCGCCAAGCGTGCGGGCGTCGGCCTGGGCACGCTTTTCACCTATGCAGCCGACAAGCGTGACCTGCTGTTTCTGATCTTCAACGACGAACTGATCGAACTCGCGGCGCAGGCCTTCGCGCAATCGTCGTCGGCGCCGGCGCTCGCCGACCGACTGGTCGCCGTGTTCCATGACTTCTATGCCTATTTCGCGCGACAGCCGAACCTCGCGCGCTTCCTGCTGCGCGAGCTGACCTTCTACACGCACGGGCCGGAGGCGCATCGCTTTCAGGCGCATCGCGATCGGATCGTCGTCGGTGTCGCCGCGCTGGTGACGCGCGCCCGCGCCGACGGAATTATTGCCGCAACCGGCGACAATATGCTGGTGGCGCGCGCGATTTTTGACATCTACAGCGCCGAAGTACGCCGCTGGCTCGCCGACGACCAGAACGAACCCAATCTCGCGCACGGTCTGACGGCGCTCCGCCGCGTACTGCAAGTTCTGGTCGACGGCTTGCGATCGCGCCGTTGACCCCGTCAGCTTGACAAAGCGTAGACCGGGTCCAATAGTGAACACGTTCTAAAATACCTGCCGCAGCGCGGTCCGGAGTACGGATCGCGGACAAAAAACGACGGCGGACGCTCAATCGCAGGGGGAGGACCAATGCGCTCGATCCGTTCCGCGCTCGCCGCGTGTATGGCGGCTGCGCTCGCTTGCGCGGCGTTCTCGGCGCAGGCCGAGCCCGTCAAGATCCACCTCAGCTACGTCGTCCCGGTCGCCAACTGGTCGTCTCTCTTGCCGACCAAACCCGATTTGATGACGCATATGGGCAAGAGCTACACGCTCGACGTGACGCGATTCCAGGGCACGCCCCCGATGATCACGGCGCTCGCCAGCAATCAACTCGACATCGGCGACCTGGCTTATTCGTCGCTCGCGCTCGCCATCCAAAACGCCGGCCTCGAGGATTTGCGCGTCATCAGTGACGACTTCCAGGATGGCGTGCCCGGCTACTACACCGACCAATATTTCGTCCGCAATGACAGCGGCATCAAGACGGTGGAGGACCTCAAGGGTAAGGTGCTGGCGACCAACGTCGCCGGTAGCGCGGTCGACATCGCGATGCGCGCCATGTTGCGCAAGCATCACCTTGACGACAAAAAGGACGTGACCATCGTCGAGGCGGCGTTTCCCAACATGCGCAATATGCTGGACGAAAAGAAGGTCGCGCTGATTCCTGGCGTGTTGCCGTTCTCGACCAATCCCGACCTGCTGAAGACGGCGCATCCGCTGTTCACGCAGAAGGAAGCGGTCGGCCGGACGCAGATGATCGTCTGGGTTGCCCGGGCCGATTGGCTGAAGCAGAACCGCGCCGCGATGGTGGATTTCATGGAAGACACGATCCGTGTCATGCGCTGGTTCCAGGATCCCAAGAACCACGCCGAGGCGGTGCAGATCGCGGTCAACCTGACCAAGATTCCGGCGCCGGTTTGGGACTCCTGGCTCTTCGTCAAGGGCAAGGACTATTACCGTAGCCCAGACGCGCTGCCGGATCTCAAAGCCTTGCAAGCCAACATCGAGACCCAACGCGAGCTGGGCTTCCTGACCAAAGACATCAAGATCACCAAATACGCCGATTTGAGCATCGCCAAGGAAGCGGCGGCGCGCATCAAGCCGTAGCCGTCCCTGGCGATTGCATGAGGGGATCAGGCGGCTCTGCGGGGCCGCTTATTTTTTCTGTGGCTCCGGATCCCGCGCCTCGATCAGCCCGAGCAGCGCGGCCGCCGCGAGTATCGCGCCGGCCGGCAGCAGCAACGGCACGCTCAGCCGTTCGAGCGCGAGGCCACCAACGCCGGCGCCGATGAGATAGCCGCTCCAGGTCAACGCATGGTGAATGTTGGCCTCGTGCACATGCGGCTCGGCGCGGCCGCCGCCCAGCACGGTCGTCACCACACCTTCAGCAAGCCGCACGATGGTGCCGGTGATGACGATGGTTTGCAGACTGATCGAGCGGAACCGCGCCACCGCCGCGCCTTGCAGACCCATCACCACCGCCAGAAGCACCAGCGCCTCCAACCGTGACGACGGCGCCACCACGAGCACCAACAGCAGCGCGCCGCCAAGCAGCAGTGGCAACGAGCCGCGGCCACTGATCCGTTTGAGCAGCGCGCCGATCACCGCGCCAGCGGCGAAGGCGCCGACCGTCAGGACGTAATGGGCCGATAGGGCGGTATCGCCATGCGCTGCCGCGACACCGAGCAGCACGGTCGTCCCGGTCATGTTGGCGACGAAGACATGGCCGAGGTCGATATAGCCGTAGGCGTCGACGAAGCCAGCGCCGAGCGCCAGAAGCGCCGCCAGCAACAGCGATTCAAACAGAGCCATTGATCCGTTCTCCCCCGGTGAACGGGCTATCGTATCCATGCACTGCGGGCAGGCACCATACTGAACATGTTCATAAAAACGTCGCGGTGGCGTTTGCATCGAGATCGCCGTCCCGCGGCACCCGCCGCAGGCAACGGATTTCAGCCCGAAATCGTTCGCTGACAGACAAATCGGCGCGCGACATCATGTGCCGGACCGTGTGCCGCGGGCGCGGTCTAGAATGTTGCGCCCGTCAAGGTGATGCGGGGAGGAGTCTTCGATGTCAACGAGCGTGGCGACGTTCAGCCCGTTGTTGCTTTCGCGGCTGCAATTTGCCTGGGTAATCGCCTGGCACATCCTTCTCCCGGCCTTCACCATTGGCACGGCTTCGTTCATTGCGTTGCTCGAAGGCCTGCATCTGGTCACCGGCCGTGACGTCTATTTCCGCCTTTCGACCTTTTGGACCCGCATCTTCGCGATTGCCTTTGGCATGGGTGTCGTCTCGGGCATCGTCATGCCGTTTCAGTTCGGCACCAACTGGAGCCGTTACGCCGACGCCACCGCAAATGTCCTGTCGCCGTTGTTCGCCTACGAGGGCATCATGGCGTTCTTCCTCGAATCGGCGTTCCTCGGCGTGCTGCTGTTCGGGCGCAAGCTGGTGCCGCGGTGGGCGCATTTCGTCGCCGCACTGATGGTCGCGGTCGGGACGCTGTTCTCGGCGTTCTGGATCCTCGCCGCCAACAGCTGGATGCAGACGCCGGCCGGATACGTGGTGATCGACGGTCGGTTCTTTCCGGCTGACTGGCTGCGGATCATCTTCAATCCATCCTTCCCGTATCGCTTCGCGCACACCGTCGTCGGATTCTACGTCACCACCGGTTTCGTCGTTGTCGGCGTTGCCGCCTACTATTTGCGGCGCGATCGTTTCGTTGAAGAGAGCCGCGTCATGCTGTCGATGACGCTGTGGCTCCTCACCGTGCTGGTGCCGTTGCAGATCGTCCTCGGCGACCAGCACGGACTCAACACGCTCCAATACCAGCCGGCGAAATTGGCGGCGATCGAAGCGCATTGGACGACGGGGGCGCGCATGCCGTTGACGCTCTTCGCCATTCCCGACCAAGCCACCGCAACCAACCACGACGCGATCGAGATTCCCGATCTTGGCAGCCTGATCCTGACGCATGACCCGAATGGAACCGTCCGCGGCCTGAAGGAATGGCCGCGCGACCAGTGGCCCCCCGTGGCGATTCCCTTCTTCGCCTTTCGCATCATGGTCGGCATCGGCTTGCTGATGCTGGCACTGGTCGCTGTGAGCTGGTGGCTCCGAGCACGCGGCCGTCTGCACGCGGTCTGGTTCCTGCGCCTATGCGAGCTTGTCTCGCCGGCCGGGTTCGTCGCCGTCATCGCCGGTTGGACAACGACCGAGGTCGGGCGCCAACCGTGGACCGTGTACGGGCTATTGCGCACCGCCGATTCCGTTTCGCCGGCGCTGACCGGAACCGATGTGGCGCTGTCGCTCGCCGGTTACGTTCTGGTCTACCTGCTCATCTATCCGGTCGGCCTGACGATGATGGCACGCGTCGTTCGGCGCGGGCCGACCGAAACACCGGTCGAACCGATCGCCAGCGGCCGACCGGAAGGCCCGGTTCGCGCCTTGCCGGTCGCCGGCGCGGAGGACGTCCCATGACCGTACTGCCGTTCGATTTCGTACCGCTGTGGACCGTCATTCTCGGTTTCGGTGTCTTTTATTACGTGCTGTTCGATGGGTTCGATCTCGGCGTCGGCATTCTCTATGGCTTTGCGCCCGATCGTGCCGCGCGCAACCTGGTCATGAATTCGATCGCGCCGGTCTGGGATGGCAACGAGACCTGGCTGGTGCTTGGCGGCGTTGGTCTTTTGGCGGCATTTCCGCTGGCCTTTGCCGTCATTCTGCCGGCCGTCTATTTCCCGATCCTGGTGATGCTGTTGGCGCTGGTCTTTCGCGGCGTCGCGTTCGAGTTTCATTATCGCGACGTCGAACACCGAACCTTATGGGATCATGCTTTCTGTTACGGCTCGGCGCTCGCAACCTTCGCCCAAGGCGTCGTGCTCGGCGCGTTTATCCAGGGATTCCAAGTCGACGGCCGTCAATTCAGCGGCAGCGCGTTCGACTGTTTCACGCCGTTCTCGCTGTTCACTGGGCTGGCGCTGGTTTTCGGCTACGGCCTGATCGGCGCCGGCTGGCTGGTGATGAAGACCGAAGGCGATCTGCAAAACTGGGCGCGGCGGCTCGGCCGTTACTGCTTTATCGGCGTGCTCATCGCCGTCGTCGTGGTCAGCCTGTGGACGCCGTTGGCCGAGCCGTACATCGCCCACCGTTGGTTCGCTTGGCCCAATATCGGATTCCTGTCGCCGGTGCCGATTGTCACTGCCCTGCTGGCGTTATGGGAGTGGCGATCGCTCAACAATCGCTCCGAGGCCGCGCCGTTCATCGGCGCGATCGGCCTCTTTCTCATGTCCTATTTCGGCATCGCCATCAGCCTGTGGCCGATGATCGTGCCTTATAAGTTCACGCTCTGGCAGGCCGCGTCGGCGCCTAGCACGCAGGCCTTTCTGCTGGTCGGCACGCTGTTCCTGCTGCCGGTCATCCTCATGTACACTGGCTGGTCGTATTGGGTGTTCCGCGGCAAGGTGCGTGCCGACATCGGCTATCATTGACGCAGCACGAGCGCCGTTGACATCGCGGCCGCGGTCGGCATGATCGCCGCGCAGCATGCCGAGCGACGTCAATCTGCAACACCTGACTCACGTGGCCGATGTGATCTGGCAATGGGCCGAGACCTTCATGCCGCGCTTGCTTACCGCGGCGGCGATGCTGGTCGCCGGCTTCATCGTCGCCGGCTGGGTCGAGCGCGCGCTGCGTCGGCTGCTTGGCGGCGTCGGCCACGTCGATCCGACGCTGAAGCCGATCCTCGGCGCGGCGGCGCGCTACACCGTGGTCATCCTGACCGTGATCGCGGCATTGAGTCAGCTCGGCATACAAACCGCTTCGCTGCTCGCCGTGGTCGGCGCCGCCGGCCTCGCCGTCGGCCTGGCGCTGCAAGGCACGCTGTCGAACATCGCCGCGGGCATCATGCTGCTGTGGCTCAGGCCGTTTCGCATCGGCGACTATATCGAGGTCGGCGCCCAGAGCGGCACGGTCGAGGAAATCGGCCTGTTCAATTGCCGCCTGCGCACCTTCGACGGTCTGTTCCTGTTCATGCCCAATTCGGCGATCTGGAACACGCCGCTCAAGAACGACACACGCAATGGCGGCCGGCTGTTGAGCGTGGACGTCGGCCTGCCCGCGACAGCCGAGTTCGAGCGTGCACGGCGAACATTGATCGAGGTTGCAGGCAAGATTCCGGGCGTGATGTCGGCGCCGGCGCCGCAAACCTTTCTGGCGGGTTTCGCCGGTGGCGCCCTGGTGCTGAGTTTGATGGCGTGGACGACGGCATACGATGTCGGTGCCGTCGAACGCGCCATCGTCGAGGGCATCAAGCGTGCGCTCGACACGCTCGGCGACGACTTCAAGCCGACTCAGATCATCCGCACGGTACCGCCCGAAAACGACCCGTCGCGCTTCCTCGGCGGCGATTCAGTGCGCTGAAACCGGCCGCGTGCGACCGGTTGCAGAAAAGCCGACAGAATATTGCCGACGATTACAGATTTCGCCCATTGACGTCGGCACCAGGAGGTTTAGCTTTTAAGGTGGCGCAACCGTAATGGAGGGTGCCTAAACCGCATGACTCCACCTGATCAGCTAGATCAGCGCCCAGATGAAAGCCCGACCTCGTGGTCGGGCGGTGAGCTTCGAGCCACCCAATGAACCCCGCTATCGTCCCTGCGGCCGCAGGCTCCCTGGCGGGGTTCGCGCATTCTGCGGCTGGTCGCCGGCCATCCACTGCATAACGGCAATGTAATTGGGTGGCCTGGTGGGTCCCTCGGCCGTGATGGCGACGCGAATCCGCTACGTCAAACCGATAGAATTGCTTCCCGAATCCTGCCGCAATTCGTCGTCCTAATCCGACTTTCCCTCATATTACGAAAGGCTCATATGATGACCCTCAAACACCGCTTTTTGGTTCTCGCCGCCAGCGCCGCGTTGCTCGCGGTCGCGCCTTCGGTCCCGCCGGCCGCAGCGCAGACACAGACGCTGTCACCGACGCAGATGCGCAACAATTGCGCGCCCGAGGACAAGATCGACGGCTCGACGCTGCCGCAGGCGAAAAGGAAGATGGAAGCCGCCGGCTATACCCAGGTCAAAGACCTGCGCAAAGGCTGCGATAATTACTGGCACGGCAGCGCGATGAAGAACGGCAGCGAGGTCTATATCGTGCTGTCGCCCGCCGGTCAGGTGATGCAGGAAGGCGACTGACGCGCCGCCGCCGGGCATGCGTTACGTCCGGCGGCCTTTCATTTTCGCTCGCGCCGTGTCGGCCCACAGGTTCCAAGCGCGCTCGAGTGAGCCGTCGAGCGAGGCGGCCGCCTTCGCGGCCTCTTCGCGTGCGAGATAGATCGGCGCACCCAGCCGAAGCGCGTCCATCTGCAACGTCGCGTTGAGCCGAGCATAGATCGCGCGATAGACGGCCTGTGGAATCCCGCCACCGACAATGGTGGCGCCGTGACCACGCATCAGCACCAGCGGCTTGTCCGCCAGCGTTTCCGCCAGCGCCGCACCGAGCGCCGGCGTGCGAATCAGCATGTCGGTCATGCCGGCCGCCTCACGGACATCGAAGACCGGTGTACCGGCACCGAGGTAAGCGCTCATATGATAGACCGGTTGTAGCGGCGTGCGCGTGGCACCGAACGGAATCAACGGCGGCGCATGGCAATGCACCACCGCAACCACATCAGGCCGGCGCCTGTAGATCTCGCTGTGGATGAAGCGCTCGCTGTAATAGCGTTTGGCTGGATTGGCCACCGCGTTGGCGTCGAGGTCGAAGGTGACAATATCCCGGGCCGTCACCAGACCGGGTGCCAAATGCCGTGCCATCAGGAACTTCGTGGGGTCGCGGTCGTGCCGGACGCTGACATGGCCGAAGGCGTCGACCACGTCGTGATCGAACAGCACGCGATTGGCGATCACCAACGTGTCAACGAGATCGTGGCCGGCCGGCGGCGGCCGCGTGGATTTCATCGTGCGACCCGCGGACGCCATGATCAGGCGAGCCGCAGCAGGCGCCGCGCATTGCCCGAATACATCTTTTCGCGATCGTCGGCCGGCAGTTTCATCGCGTCGATGGCCTTGACGATCTCCCGGATAAAGAGCGGACCGCCTTCGGGATCGAACGGACAGTCTGTGCCGAACAGGCAATGGTCGATGCCGAAGAAGCTCAAGCCACATTCCATGCCGGCGCGCGAGCCGTTGATCGAGGTGTCGGCATAGAACTGGCGGAAATAATCGACCGGCCGTTTGCCCTTGGCCTTCATGTCGGCGACGATCTTGCGATAGCCTTCTTCCGCGCCTTCGCGCGAGCCGAGCTGATCGAGACCGAGACCGACACGCGCCTCGAGAAACGGCACCATCGCGCCCATGTGATGGGTGATGATCTTCAATTTCGGCCAGCGATCGAAGAAACCCGAGAACACCATGCGCGCCATCGCTGCCGACGTCTCGTAGGGCCAGCCGAAAACCCACCAGATGTCGAAACGCGAGCTTTTCTCCGTCGGATAATCGGCGAATTTCTGGCCGCGCGTCGGATGCATCCAGATCGGCAAATCGTAGGAATGCATCTTTTCGAAGATCGGCGCGAACTCCGGATCGTCTAGCGGCCGGCCGTTCACGTTGGTGAAGATCTGGATGCCCTTGGCACCTAATTTTTCGACGGCACGGCCGATCTCGTCGAGCGTCGCCTTGACGTTGTTCATCGGTACCGACGCCACCCAGGCGGGAAACCGGTCCGGATGCCGGGCGCAAATCTCATGCATGCCGTCGTTGGCGAGGCGCGCCAGCGCGGGCGATTGATCGGGCGGCGCGACGTATTCGATCGCCGGCATCGACAGCGTTAGAACCTGCTGATACTGCTCGAACTCGTCCATCATCGCGAGGCGCTTTTCCAGGTCGTACAGCACCGGAATGTTCGTCCACCGACGGATCGCGTCTTTGTTGGGAACGTTCTCGACCATCCTGTCGAAATAGCGCTTGGGAAAGATGTGCGGGAATATGTCGAGTTTCTTCATCGCGAGCCGGCGCCTCCCGTGCGCGTTACTATTCTGGCGGCGGTCGGCGCTTGTCCATAGTCATTCGCCGCCGGCCTGGCGCAATCACGCCGGCGTCGCGTTCAAGCGCCGCGGCTAGACGCGATTACGCCGACGGCGTCTTGACGCCAGGCCGCGCAAAGCTCTTGTCCTGGTGGCCTTTGCCTTCGAGATCGCCGAGACCGAAGAGCCAGGAATAGCCGCCCTTCGGATTGGTCAGGATCTCCCAGCAATTGTCGTCGCAGTCCCAGAAATAAAAGCTGTAGGTGCCGTGCTGGAGCAGCGGCTTGGAGATTTTCTTGAGCTTCCATTGGCCGGCCTGTTCGACCACGATCTTATAGGCGGCGTCGACCTCTTCCTGGGTTTCGACGTCGAGACCGTTGTGCGCCAGCAGATTCATCGGCTGCTTGGTCTTGCATTTGACGACCGCGATGGTGTTGTCGCCGCCGAGACGGATCATGAGTGAGATCGGACTGGTGCGGACGACGTCGAGGCCGAGGAATTCTTCGTAGAAGCGGCGCGAGAAATCGAGATCGGTCGACTCAAGAGTGCCGTGCGAGAGGAATTTGAGCTTGAGCGCCGGCTCAACCTTGATGTGGGTGGCAGCGTCGGCAGGCATCGTGTTCCTCCGTCCGAGCGTTTCCAGCCTTTTTGACGCGTTTCGGCGGATTCTACAGTCGCCGGGGCCGGCCAGACAATCCTCAACGGAGCATCAGATATCGCGACGCGGCCGTCGCCGACGGCAGCACCACGCGTCCGATCACAGGCGCCAAATCAAGCGGCTTCAGGAACATCTTCATTGCCATGCCATAGGGGAAATACTCGCGGCCGAGCCGACGCGCGCCGTTGCGAAAGGCCTCGTATGTTGCTGGCTGAAATTCGGCGTCGGGATTGCTGACGCAAAAGACGTGCTTGAAGGCGATATAAGCGTCCTCAGCATCGACTTCCTGCGCGCGATCCCACAGCGTCTTCAACACCGCGGTGCGGCCGGGGTGCTCGGTCGCGCGATAGCGGCGGAAGAAATAGAAAAAGTTCTTGTAGTGACGCACCTCGTCGGCGGCGATGTTGCTGGCAATCTGCCGCAAGACCGGCTCCGGCGCCGCCTCCGCCAGCATGCGATAGAAGCTCGCGGTGCCGGTCTCGACGACGCAACGCGCCACCATTTCGAGCGCGCGCGTCGGCGCCAGGTTTTCGATTAAGCAGCAGCGCGAGTATTCGGCAAAGAAGCCGGTATAGGCGCGCCGCCAGTCGAAGCCGGGCCACGCGATCTCGACATAGCGCTTGAGCGCCGCACCGTGTTGCAGCTCTTCCGGTTCCCAATGATGCGCGAGCCAATCCACCAGCTCGGGATCGTCGCGGAAATATTCAACCAGATTCCCGGTGTAGAGGTCCGAAGTGATTTCGATGAACGAGGCCGACGCGACGATCTGGAATAGCAACGCATCGTCCTCGATCGCGTCGCGCGCGATATCGCTATAGTGGATCGCGTCCATCGACCACGGCAACTCGACTTTGCCATCGACGGCATGGCTGATCATCAGCGGGTTCTCCCTTCCCTTTGCTTCTAGGGACGTCTGAAGGGTTCCCTCCCCCGATACACAGGTGTCACTCGACTATATGCGTGTTATGGTGAAAATGAAAAGTGGCGCCCTGGCACCGCAGCTATGCGTGCCCCGCCCCGGCGTGTGCAGTATCCTATGCGCCGCCGTATGACCAAACTCTGACAAGTGCGAGGCTGAAATGGCATTTGAACTTCCTCCCTTGCCCTATCCGATGAACGCGCTCGAGCCGCATATGTCGGCGCGCACGCTCGAATTTCATCACGGCAAGCATCACAAGGCCTATGTCGACAACGCCAACAAGATGATTCAGGACACGCCGTTGGCGGGCAAATCCCTCGAAGAGGTGATCCAAGCGACGGCGAAGGACGATTCCAAAGCGGGCTTGTTCAACAACGTCGCCCAGATTTGGAATCACAACTTTTTCTGGAAATCGATGCGGCCCAAGGGCGGCGGCCGGCCGACCGGCGACTTGGCGCGCGCGATCGATGAATCGTTCGGCGCCTACGATAAATTCCGCGAGGCCTTCAAGACGGCGGGCGCGACGCAATTCGGCAGCGGTTGGGCTTGGCTGGTGTTCGATGGCGGCAAGATCAAGATCACGAAGACCGCGAACGCGATCAATCCGCTGACGCAGGGCAGCAAACCGCTACTGACCTACGACGTCTGGGAGCACGCCTACTACCTCGACTACCAGAACCGGCGGCCGGATTTTATCGATGCCTTCATCGATCATCTGGTGAATTGGGACTTCGCTGCAGAGAACCTGGCACGGGCGCGCGCTCAGCGCACCGCCGCCGAATAGCCGATAGCGCGGCGCGGCGTGCGCGCACGGCGGCTTTCATGCTTGGTCGTGCTGCTCGCCGCGCTGGTATCGGCCCTCAGCGCCTGCGCGGTGCCCAACGTCAACGGCGTTGCGGCCACGTCGCCTTCCGGGCCACAAACCCTCATCGGCGCGCACGGACCGCTGAGCGCGACGCGTAGCCGAGAAATCCTCGATACGCTGAAGCGCCAATCGCCAGACAGCGACATTCTCGATCGCCATCTCGCGATCGAACAAGCGGTAACGGGTGTGCCGTTGATCGCCGGCAATCGCACCGCCATCCTTCACGACGGTGGCGAGACCTTCTCGGCGATGTTCGATGCCATCCGCAACGCACAGGCCGCCGTCAATCTCGAATTCTATACCTTCGAAGATGTCGAAAGCGGCGGCGAACATCTTGGCGCCCTTCTCGTCGCGAAACGGGCACAAGGCGTGGCGGTCAACATCCTGTACGACAGCTATGGCTCGGTGGACACGCCGCCCGAGTTCCTAAAGTCGCTGCGCGCCGCAGGCTGCCTCGTTCTTCAATATAACCCGATTGATCCGCTGCATTCGCGCGGCGCCTATCTTCCGAACGATCGCGATCATCGCAAGCTTCTGATTGTCGATGGGCTGACAGCGTTCGTCGGCGGCGTGAACCTATACACGGGATACCAAGGGCACCCACATAGCGAATTGGTCGGTTCTGGCGGCGATACCGGCGTTTTCTGGCACGATACCGATTTGGAAATCGAAGGCCCCGCCGTCGCCGCCCTGCAGCAACTCTTCGTCCAGCACTGGGCCGATCAAGGCGGCCCGCCGCTCGACCAATCGACGTTCTTTCCACCGCTACGGCGCGAGGGCAACGAAGTTCTGCACGTGCTCGGCAGCACCCCCAGCCAGCCGGTGCCCGCGTATTACGCGACTATTCTTTCGGCGATCACGAATGCCGAGCAGCGCATTTGGCTGACCACCGCTTACTTCGTTCCGACCGAAGACGAGCTCGATGATCTCAAGAGTGCGGCCCGGCGCGGCGTCGACGTACGGCTGATGCTGCCGAGCCAAAGCGATTCCCCGTCGGCTTTCGATGTCGGGCGCTCGCACTACGACGATCTCTTGGAAGCGGGCGTCAAACTCTATGAAATACAGAACGAAGTTCTGCATTCGAAAACCGCGACGATCGACAGCGTGTGGTCGGTGATCGGCTCGTCGAATTTCGATCACCGCAGCGTGCTCTTCAACGACGAGGTTGACGTCGTCGTCCTCGGCCGCGCGACGGCCGCCCAGCTCGAGGCGGAGTTTCAAGCCGACGAAGCCAAATCACGAATGATCGATGCAACAACCTGGTCGCATCGGCCGTTTGAAGAACGTATCCGCGAACTGTTCGCGCGCCTTTGGCAATCCATGCTATAAACTGGCAGCCACACCCGGTGCGGCGTTGCCTGTTTGAGCCAAATCTTTCGGACCACAGTGGAGGCACCGAGCCGGATGGGGAATCCCAGAATTGCGTATCGAATAGCCGGTTGCCTGATCGTCGCGCTCGCCGCTGGCGCTCTGGCGGCGCCGCCTGCCAATGCCGCCGCCGTCGCCACACAAAAAGCACAGGCACCGCTGCCGCCGAAGATTGTCGCGCGGCGCATGTACGAACGCCTCGCGGGGCCGTTGGTGTGCCGCGATGGCGGTAAGCTCCGCATGGGGTTGGCCTCGTGGTACGCGGGCCTCCGCACCGCCAGCGGCGAGAGCTTTCGTGCCGACGGTCTGACCGCGGCGTCACGGATCTTGCCATTCAACACGCGCATCCGGGTCACCAACCTGCGCAACGGTCGATCCGTGGTGGTGCGTATCAATGACCGTGGACCGTACGTGCACGGACGCGTCGTCGACCTGACGCCCAGGGCTGCGCTGACGCTCGGCATGAAAATGCATGGTACGGCGCCGGTTTACATCGAAATCGTGCGCCGCGAGACCCAATCCGCCGCCACGGATTCTATCGACTTCGAGCGACGCTGACGCCGCGTTATTACGCGCCAAACCGCAAGTAACGCGGTCGTGCCGTAACCTCACTTTCGCCATATTTAATTCCCACCTTTCTCTTTATCGGCTGTGCGTAAAGGCCTCTGCGCGAGTTCCTTCGGCGCAGAGGGGTAAGTCATTCCCGTGACTGACGATGGAACGATTAACGCACCCTGACGTTTTCAGTCAGAGGCCTGCGTTCCACCCCGGCGCAACAACAAAGTGAATCGAAGGGGGTCATTGCGATGGACACCATTCTGGTTTCAAACCGCGTCGCGGAACCGTCCCGAACGGGTGCCGTTTCGGGCGGCCTTGCGGCCGTGCTGTTATCGGCGGTGAAGACGTCCGGCGCGACGTGGATCGGCGCGAGCGGCAAATTCGCGCCGGCAGAAGATGTGCGCGTGCCGACTCATTCGAAGCGGCTCGGCGCCGGCACCCTGACGACCGTTGATCTGCCAGTCACCGATTATCGGCGATTCTATAACGGCATGGCGAACGCCGCGCTGTGGCCGATCCTGCATTATCGCGCCGACCTGCTGCGCTACGAACCCGAATTCGTCGCCTCTTACCGGGCCATCAATCGCATCATGGCCAACGTCGTGGCCGATCGTGTGCGCCCGGATTCGGTCGTCTGGGTTCACGACTACCATTATTTCATGTTGGGCGAGTTCCTCCGGCAGCGCGGCTTTACAGGCCCGATCGGTTTCTTCCTGCACACCCCGTTTCCGACCAAGTCGGTTCTGATCTGCCTGCCGGAGCATCGCACGGTGCTCAGGGCGTTGTCGGCATACGATCTTATCGGCTTCCAGACCGACGAAGATCTATTGCGTTTCCGTGACTACGCGACGACGAAGCTGTCGGCCACCATGGTCGGCCAGACCGAGCTGCAATTCGACGAACGCCGCGTCAGGCTGGGCGTCTTTCCGGTCGGCATCAACGTGGATTTCTTCGCCGATGCGGCGCGCGCGAACATCGACAGCGGCAAGATCAGCCGAATCAAACGCGGCTTGCATCACGGCAAGATGGTGATTGGCGTCGACCGGCTCGATTACAGTAAGGGCCTGCCCGAGCGCTTCGCCGCCTACGAGCGATTCCTCACCATCTATCCGGACGAACGCAAGCGTGTCTCGTTCCTGCAGATCACGCCGCCGACCCGCTCCGCGGTCGACAGCTATCGTCGCGTCCGCGCCGAGCTGGCGAGCCACGCTGGCGACATCAACGCGCGTTACGGCGACGTCGACTGGATGGTGTTGCGGTACATCAACGAAAGCTTTCCGCCCGATCAGCTCGCCGCGCTCTATCGCGTCAGCAAGGTCGGCTGCGTGACGCCACTGCGCGACGGCATGAACCTCGTCGCCAAGGAATATGTCGCCGCGCAGGATCCCGAGGATCCGGGCGTTCTCGTGCTGTCGAAATTCGCCGGCGCCGCCAAGGAGCTCAACGCGGCTTTGGTCGTCAATCCGTACGACATCGGCGAACTGGCGCAGGCGCTCTACCGTGCGCTTTACATGGAACGCGCAGAGCGTATCGAGCGTTGGAACGCGATGATGAAGACATTACGCGGAGGCAATATCAATCGCTGGTACGAGGGCTTCCTCGACTCGCTGCGCGAGTCGGCGATGACGTCGCGGCCGGTGGCGTCACGCAGCGTCGCCTGAGTGCTTCGACCGATGGCGGTTACCGCGCCCGCGCCAGCGGCGGCCGAGGCGAAGGCTCCAGCGCCGCGTCTCCAGCCGATTGCCGACAACCATCGTATCGCGATCGAAAGCGTTGCGCCGCAAATCGCGTGCGGCCGCTATCCGGTGAAACGCATCGCCGGCGACCGGTTGCAGGTATCGGCGGATATCTTCGGCGACGGCCATGAACGGTTGCGCGCCGCGCTCCTGTTGTGCCGCGTCGGCACGATCGACTGGCGCATGGCCGCGATGCAACCTGCCGACAACGATCGTTGGGCCGGCGCCATCACGCTGACCGAGCCTGGCCGGCATCTTTACACCATCGAGGCCTGGACCGATGCATTCGCGAGCTGGCGCGATCGGCTTGCCGCGAAACGTCAAGCGGGACAACCGTTGAACGACGAATTCTCCGAAGGCGTCGCACTTTTGGCGGAGGCCGTGCACCATGCCGACGGCAACGGCCGGACGACCATCGAAACCGCGCTCGCCAGCGCCCAGCGCGATGCGGCGACGGCTGTTGATCTGTTTCTCGCGCCGGCGCTCGAAGCCGCCATGGCGGAATGGGGTCCGCGCCATCACGTGACGCGGCTCGAGCCCGCCAGGCCGCTGGTGGTCGATCGGGCCGAGGCGCGTTTCGCCGCCTGGTACGA
>DATEMD010000064.1:0-46399 GCA_035275845.1 Allostellaceae bacterium
GCCGCGCGAGATCTTCGGTTCCATCAGCGCCTTTCACCCGGTTCAGGATTTCCCTTGCCTGAACGGTTCGACCGGCGGCGAGATCGATGACGCCGAGATGAAGTTCGGCGTCCTGGGGATACTTGAGTCCGCCTTTCTTTAAGCTGCTGGCAACCGCCTTGGCCGCTGGATCGTATTGGCCGTAGCTCGCATATGCCTCGCCGAGCTTTTCAAACGCCAGCCCATCGCTTGACGCGCTCGCCGCATCGGCTTCGGCAGGAAGACCTTGCATATCCTCCTGCGACTGCCGCTCGGCGAGGTCGACAAGGCGTTTTTCCCGTGCCGCCTCGGATCCTTTGCCAAGAACGCCCATGGCATATCCCTTCCGAAGAAACGACTTGGCATCGCCGGGAAATCCCAGAGCAAGAGCACGCTCGGCCGCCGTAATGAACTGTTCAGCCGTGTCCATCGCGCCGACCGAAGCACGCAATCGATCGAGGTCCAGCCGCAGACGCGAGGCAAAGCCGGGCTGTTGCCCCACCGCTTGGCAAACCTCGATCCAATATTCGTGCTTCGGATGACTGGCGACGAGCTGCTCAAGCGCATCGATATAGCCGTGCCAGTTCTTGATCTTGTAGTCGCTCTCGGCGAGCGATAGGAGCAACGCTTCGTCGGGCGGCTGGCCCGAGTGCGCCTCGACATTGATCACCGCAACAATCGTCTTGGCCGCGTCTGAATAGTCGTTCTCGAGGTAGTACGACTGCGCCATGAGGCGACGCGCCTCGACCCCCGTGCCGCCATCTTGATAATAGCTTTCGGCGGATGCGACGGCGCCAGAGTAATCTTTCATTTGATATTCGAGCTGGGCGATTGACAGGCGGCGCTTCAACGCTTCGTCCTTGGGCAGGACGCTGGTGGCGATGACGGCTTTAAGCGCCTGGACGGCGCCGGCGTAATCGCCGCTGCCAATTTTCGCGGCCGCCATGACCTCGTCGACGGCATATTCCTCGTAAGGCGACTTGTCGCGAACCGCGCTTGTTGCCGTAAGGAGTTCGAGCGCTTTCCGATACTGCTTCTCTTTCACGAGTTGCTCGGCCTGCTGCAACGGCTTGCCGATCTGTTCGCGGACCGTATGGTTAGACGGCGCGGCAAACGCCGTACCCGCGCCGATCCCGCAGATAACGGCCACCGTCGCCGCGGCCGCGTTTCGAATCCAGGTGTTCATTCGCTGAACTGCTCGTTGCCAACAACACCGATCTTCACGACGCCAAGGCGCTGAGCCTCAGCCAGCACCATCGCGACGTACGAGTATTTGACGAGCGCGTTCGGTGCGAGATGAATCTCCGGCTGTGGATTCTGTTGTGCAGCGCTGCGTAGATCATCCTCGAGGGCGGACCGGCCCTGTACGAGTGTGCCGTTCCAGGTCATCGTGCCATCAAAGTCGACGACGAGATCGACAACCTGAGGCTTCACGATCGGCGGCGGCGAATTGATTTGTGGCATATCGAGCTTCACCGCGTGCGTCTGCACCGGGATAGTGATGATCAGCATGATGAGCAGAACCAGCATCACGTCGATCAGCGGCGTGGTGTTGATATCGACCATTACCTCGCCGTCATCGCCAGCGCCGCCAAGATTCATCGCCATCGCGTTCTACTCCGCCGTATCCGAGCCACCGCGCTGTGGCTCAGTGATAAACGCGACCCGTTCGATTCCCGCGCGTTGACAATCGACGACAACGCGTCCGACGAACTCATAGAGCACGTCGCGATCGGCACGGATATGCACCTCAGGCTGAGGATTCGCGGTTGCCTGTGCCTTGAGTTTCGCTAGCAGCGTGGCGTTATCGGCAACTTTTTTGTCGTTCCAGTAGACGTTCCCATCCTTGTCGACGGCGACGACGATGTCGTCGGGTTTCGTCACCGTTGGCCGATTGACCTCGTGCGGCAAGGCAACCGGTACGGTGTGGGTAACGACCGGAATGGTGATCAAGAAAATAATCAACAGCACCAACATGACGTCGACGAGCGGCGTCGTGTTGATCGATGCGGTCAGCGACTCTTCATGGTCACCAGCCCGCAAGCCACCGTTCATTGCCACGCTCAGGCTCTTCGTACGACCGGTTTTGGAATGGAGCGGACGCCGCCGATGAGCAGCGCGAGCAGATCGCCCGCGAAGTTTCGTACGCGATCCATGGCGACCTTATTTCGGCGGACCATCCAGTTGTAGCCAAGGACCGCCGGCACTGCGACGGCAAGACCGATCGCTGTCATGATCAGCGCTTCGCCAACGGGTCCCGCCACCTTGTCGATGCTCGCTTGGCCGGCGATGCCGATGGCCGTCAATGCGTGATAGATTCCCCAAACCGTGCCGAACAAGCCGACGAAGGGTGCCGTCGAACCGACGGTTGCGAGCACCGAAAGGCCGGCCTGCAGCCCGTTATTGATCGTGTCGACCGAGCGCTGTAGCTGCAGCGTGATCCAATCATGGCGGTCAATCTGCTCCGCCAAGCTACCCTCATGGTGTTCGGCGGCATTCAAGCCGCTTTCGGCGAGCATACGGAAGGCGCTGTGTTTACCGAGTTGTTCCGCCAAATCACGCAAGCTGCCGGCTTTGGAGAACGACCGGTTGGCATCGCGTGCCTGACGCAGCAACTGCGTCTGTTCCACCAGCTTGGTGATCATCACGTACCAGCTACCCATCGACATGATCGCCAGGATGATGATTGTGCCGCGGGCGATGAAATCGCCACCTGCCCACAGCGCCGTCAGGCTATAGGGGTTTTCGACCGTTTGCTCGGCTGCCGGCCCAGTCCCGGCTTCTGCCGTCGATGTGGCCACCGTCGGCGATGCGGTCGCGGCGGAACCCGTCGACGTCGCCGCCGTTGGCGCCATCACCTGCCCCTGAGGTGATGCGGGCACCTGCGCGACCGCACTCGATACTGCCGTCACACAGGACATGGCCATCACGAGGAAAACGATGAACAGCTTGCAAAAGTGGCCACGCATGTTTCTGCCTATTGTTGAAGTTTCCAGTGATACGTGAAGGTCAACCACATCGGTTGGGGCTTACCGTCAATCGTGCCTGGCACGAAGCGGTAGTAACCCTCCTTGATGCTTTTGATGGCGGCTTGATCGAGCCGGGGATAACCGCTCGATCGCACGAGTTTGATATCGGTTGCCTGACCGCTCGGATCGACCAGGACTTGCAGCGTCACGCTGCCCTCCTCGCCAAGCCGTCGTGATTCCGCGGGATAGTTGGGCTCCTGGCTCGAGGCCAGGTCGACATGCGGAAGACTCCGAGCCACTTGGGGCGCCGGCGTGGGCGTCGGCGGACGCACTGCCGTCACGTTCGTTATTGCAGTGTTCGCCGGCGTCGGCGGCGGTTTCGTGATCTGCACTTCAGGAGGCGGAACGAACGGGGTCGGCGGCGGCTTGAAGGCGGCCGGCGGTGGCGGCGGCACGGTTGGCGTCGGCGACTGTTGCGCGATGATTTTTGCTACAAGCGGCACCGGCAAGACTCGAACGACGCGGTACGCCAAGCCGGTCATCAGCGCATAAATCAGAGCAGCATGGAGCAGCACGACAAAACTGACACCGACGACGCGCGCCATCGAGGGTCGCCGCGCCGCTTCTGCTGCGAACGTAATCCCGACACTGCCGTTCATATGAACTCAACCATGCCAAAGTTCGATGACTCTTTTGTGTAAATTTCATTCTCGTTGCGACTGACTCCCGAACTTGCCCCTTCATGATTCTTTTTTTGACCATGCGTCACTCGACCGCGACGACGGCGTCGGCCGGCGTCACCCCGCCTCACTCGATCTGAGCGACGGTCAGTAGTTGAAGCGGAACCCGGCCAGGAAAGTCGGTCCATAGAACTCACGCTGGATCGGACGGTGTTCGTTGCCTAGGTAGTACGTCGTCGCCGTGTCCAGAATGTTCTTGGCGTCGGCATAGGCCACCCAGTGGTCCTGGAACTGATAACTAGCGCCGAGATCCATGGACAGGCGGGCGGCGTTCCAGACGTCGCTGGTCGCGTCGCTACCGAACGTGAAAATATCCCTCGACACGTAATAGACGGCTGCATCCAGATGCAGCCCTTGTCTGTCATAGAAGAGCGAGGCATTGGCCGTATGCTTCGAGCTCTCGGGCAGCTGCGTGAAATCGCCAGGCCGGGTTTCGATGCTCGAATACACGTAGGTGTAATTGACGCCCGCACCCAGGCCGTTCCAGATTCCCGGCAAGCCTGGGAAATGCCCCCATAAATTAGCCTCGAAGCCGCGCGCATAGGACGAACTGACGTTCTTGAAGGTGTTAATCGTCAGGTTCTGGCCGCCGACGCAACCCGGACAGTTGCCGACGATGGTTACCGTCCCGCCAGCCGAGATCGGAACGATGTAGTTCGAAATCTCCTTGTCGAAGCCGTCTATCGACATGATCGCGCCGCCAGGAAGGTAGCGTTCGAGGCTCACGTCGAAGTTGTTCGAGGTTGCGGGCTTCAGATTGGGATTGCCTACTGCCGCCGTACCCGAACCAAGGTCGATGGTGAACGACGGATTCGACTGGTTGAAGCCGGGCCGGGCGATCGTGGACGACCAGGTGGCACGCAGTAGCAACTTGGGTGCGAGCTCATACCGCCCCTGGATGCTCGGGAAGAAATTCGAATAGGTGTGACGATTCGTGACCCCGAACGCGAAAAAGTTGCCGCCAGCAGTCTTACCGGCCTGATACGCGTCGCCCCAATCGTAGGTCTTCTCGTAACGCGTTCCGGCGAGAATTCCGAGCCGGCCGAAGGTCGCCTCATATTGGAGATACGTGGAGTAAATGTTTTCGTGCGCATTGAGGAATTGCTGCAACCCGCTGATGGTGTCGGCAGGCATCTGGGGCGCCGTATACCCGAGGAGGTTTTGCAAATATCCCGGGATGATGTCGACGCCGTTCTGGTACTGGCCGCCGTAATAGGTTTCGTTGCCACCAGCCGAGGCTTGCGCGAGCGAAAGCGCCGGCAGGTTGCCATAGGTATAGGGCTGCGCCGACAGTACCTTGTGCCGGAAGGTTGTTTGGCTGCCGAATTTGACGCTTTCGTCCTCGGCGTCCAGGCCAGCATATTTCTGCCAGAAGCTCCAATGCAGCGGAACTTTCAGATTGGACGCAAGCGTCACCATGTTGTCGTAGTTGTGCGCCTTGCTGTTGTTGAAGCCGGTGAGCGTGTAGTTGTGCGGATCGAGATAGCCTGGGGCGCCGGTGATCGAATAGAGCGGCGTATGGCCTTCGCCGTTTAGACCGTACGTGATGGTCCCAGTGGGCGTCCCGGTATTTGGGTTGTTGTACTGGAAGGCTGAATTCCAATCGTAGGGTTTGTTCCAATCGCCCGACACATAGGCGGCGTGATAATCGAACGTCGCGTCGCTCAGCACCGTGTGCTTGCCGCCAGCCATGACCAAGCGTTCGGTCGAGGTTTCCCGTTCCTCGCGAAGCTCTTTTTGTATGGGAGCTTGGCCCGCGGAGCCGGTAAGAGTGTCCTGGATCTGTCCGTTCGGCAGCACGGTGGCGTTGCCATCGGGCTGAATTTCCAGGAATTGCCGCTGGTACCACTCGGTGTACCCGGCATCGAAGGCGCGCAGATACCATTGGTTGTCTTTGTCGGGCTGAAGACCGAGATCGACGGATTCGCCGTGGCGAACGCGGTGCAGTTCATAATCGCGTTGCTGAATGTCGCTGATGGAGTAGTACGGTTCGCTGGCCTTATTGAAATACGCCGGCTCCACGTCGTCGATGCCGCGCCAATTCTCATGCTCGCTGACGGTGATGACTGCCGAGAGCGGGCCCTTGGTGCCGCCACCGGTGATTGAGAAATTGTCGACCGGCGTGTTGCGCGACGGCTCCCAGCCGCTGCCGAAATCGCCGAAAATGAAGGGCTTGCTGCCTTGCGGCGCGGTTCTCGAGGTGATGTCGATCGTGCCGCAAAGCGCTTCCGGATCCATATCCGGGGTGTTGGACTTGGTGACCTTGACCGAGCCGATAAAGCCGATCGGCAGCGAGTCGAGCGCCATCGCACGGTAGGCGGCGGTCGGCGACGCGTTGTTGGTCGGCAGCAGCTGAACGCCGTCGTAGGTGGTGCTGTTCAGTTCCGCGTCGCAGCCGCGGATGTTGATGTAGCGGCTTTCGCCCTCATCGGTCTCTGCCGAAACACCGGGAACTCGACGGACCGCCTCGGCGAGGCTGACGTCCGGCAATTTTTGAATCTCCTCCAAGGGCTGAATGTTGATCAGGTTCGGCGCTTGCTCTTGCGCCTGTCGGGCGAGATCGATCTGAGCGCGCTGCCCGAGGATGGTGACCTCTTCGGCAGCGGACACCGCTGACGCTGGCCCGGCAACGGCGATACGAATGTCTGTGGTGGCCGGTTTGCCGCTTTCGACCGCGATGTCGCGTTCGATCCGTTGTCCGCCGAACTTCACCGTCAGCTTATAGGCGCCCGGGGGCAGAGCCGGGAACTTGAAGGTACCGTCGCCGCCGGTGGTGACAGCGACCTCTTTCGGACCGGAGATTTGAACCGTTGCGCCGGTTATCGGCGTTCCGTCTGTCTGATTGCGAACGGTTCCCGTCAGTACGCCCTCACTGACTTTCGGTGCGGAACTTTGGGTCGCCGCGTTTGTCGATTGTGCGCTAGCGCTTGTGGCCGCAATCGCGAGGACTAGGCAAGAGCAACTGGCGAGCAACAGGAACCGCAATTGCAGCCGCTTTGGACGGCTGGGCGGCGTTACCGCGGGTGCCAGAAACGCGCCGCGGTGGCTCTCGCACATAGTAAGGTTCTTTCCCGTCGGCTGATGTGCCGACAGGGTGTTCGCGCAGTTCGCAACCATTGTTCGTCCCCCAGTCTTTTTTTGCGTCTGCGCGAGGCGTCACGACTCAACGAGCGACCCGACGGGTCCCGACTGTTTCGGGCTCGTTTCGACTCACGCAAACGTGATGGCGGACGTTAACCAGCGCTCGTGACAGCACCGTGACTGCGCCGTGACAGCTCAGTTAATTCTAATTTTGAAATAGGTTACTCGAATTCCTGTGGCCGTTTTGACACGGCCGAGGCCCCGTCGCTGCATTCGGCTCATGATGCTTTCAGCTTTGCGGGTGTCTCCGCGAGGTGATGCCATGCGCCGGGCGTTTTACTCAAGCGGCCTCGCTTTGGCTTCCGGCGCTCGCTCGTCGTCATTGGGATGAGCGATGTTATCCGGCTTGCCCAAGAGCGTGATCCGTGGCGGACCGCTGTGGAGCGGGACGCCATCGTTGTTCTTGGGCCGGTCCCGATGACCTGGCGAGGCCCATCCCCGGCTCGTTAGCAGCACACTCAGCAGACGAACCGGTGCACGAACGTGGGCCGATTGGTTTGGAGCCGTCCGCTGGACTGCCGCAGAATTCCTAGGACGCACCTGGACGGCCGTTTTCCAAACCAATAAGGGTTTCTCTGATGTTCCCGGCGCAACCACTCTTTCGTAATCAGTAGGTCCGCGGTTCGAACCCGCGCGTCGGCACCAGATTTCTGACTGCTCGCGCGACGCCCACTCGCGGATCGCCCACCGGGTCAGCGGCGTTATACGCTTAGGTTTTTGAGGCCAAACGCATGTGGCTGTGTTTGGTAATGGCGCTCGCGCTGTTGGCGGCCGGATGCACGATCAGGCGCCAAACGGAGCCGGCGCGTACCGCCACCGGGGAAATGCAGATTTCGACCGCGGCGGATGGCCCACACAAGACTTGTCGGTATGAATGAGCGGTTGAATTTGCCGGATCGGCGTAAGGGTAACGGTCAGCAGTGGGTTCGTCAGGGTGCCAGAATAGGTGTCCTCGTTGCCATTCTGACCAATACGGCATTCGTGCGAGCGCAAGCCACCAACGCGCAGCCATACGCAGTCACAATCGTAACCACCGGGAACTCAGACCTCGACGCGGCTCTCCACGGGGCGTCGCAGCTGCAATCGTTGCGCGAGAAAGCACCGGTCGGACCGGTTGCTCTGGTAACCCGGGCAAGAGAAGACACCGGGCGCTTTGAAACCGTGCTCGAGAGCTTCGGCTATTACCAGAGCAAGGTGGGAATTACCATTGATGGACATCCGCTCGGTGATCCGGCACTCGCCGAAACCCTTTCGGCAGTACCGGCCAGCCAATCGATCGACGTCAAGGTCACCGTTTCCAAGGGTCCGCTTTTTCACATTGGCCGTGTCACGGTTGACGGTGCGGTGCCGGCCGATGCACGGGCCAAGCTTGGGCTCGCGCCGGGTCAACCTGCCGTCGCGTCGGACGTGCTTGCGGCCGGTGCGCGGCTCCTCACGGCAATGCAGGAAGATGGCTATGCGTTCGCAACGGTAAGCACGCCGGACGTTACGGAGGACCTTGGAAAGCGCACCCTCGATGTCACTTTCAAAGCGGAAGAAGGACGCCGCGTCGACATCGGCCAAATCAATTTCACGGGTCTGAAAGCGGTCAACGAGAGTTTCGTGCGACGCCACCTGCTCGTGCATCCGGGCCAGCTATACCAGCCGAGTAAGATCGACGCAGCGCGCCAGGACTTCGCCTCGGTCGGCGTCTTCTCGGGCGTTTCGGTGCACGCGGGCACGAATATCGCGCCCAACGGAAGTATCCCGATTACCTACGATTTCCAGGAGCGGCCGAAATACGCCGTTGGCGTCACGGGCGCGTATTCAACGGATCTCGGCGCCAGCGTCACGACGACATGGTCGGACCGCAACGTATTTGGCAACGCCGAGCAACTCAATCTCTCGGCCGCGGCGACGGGCCTAGGCGGTACTGCCGTTAAAGGGCTGGGCTACGATCTCAGCGCACAATTTCTCAAGCCAGATTTTCTCCGCCGCGATCAGACGCTCGAATTCGACCTCGCGGACCTGAAGCAACACCTGCAAGCCTATAATCAACAGGCAGTTACCGCAGGGACCGCGCTTCACCGTAAGTTCGCACCAAGGTGGGACGGAAGCGTTGGCTTATCGGCCGAGCACGAGACGATTGGCCAGGAGGGCGTTACCCAGGAATTCACGCTGGTTGGTGTTCCCCTCACCGCGAAATACGACAGCACCGGACTCACGAACCCGATCGAAGATCCGACGCACGGCATTCGTGCCGCCTTCACCACGACACCGACCGAGTCGTTGTACGGCAAGGCAGGCACATTCATCATCCTCCAGGCCAACGGCTCGACCTATCTTGATCTAGGCCACTATTGGTTTGGCACGACGGGCCGCAGCGTCCTGGCTTTGCGCGGCCTTGTCGGGAGCATCGCTGGCGCCTCGCAGTTCGGCCTGCCGCCCGATCAGCGGTTTTACGCGGGCGGCAGCGCCACCGTGCGGGGATTCAAATATCAGTCGATTGGGCCACTTTTTCCCGACGGCACGCCGATCGGCGGAACAGCAGTCGACGCCGGTACGATTGAATTCCGGCAGCGCCTCGTCGGCAATTTCGGGGCCGCTGCTTTTGTCGACGCGGGCCAAGTGAGTGCGCAGAACGTCCCGTTTCATGGGACGGTGCGCATCGGCCCGGGCATCGGAGTTCGGTATTACACGCCGATCGGTCCGGTGCGTCTCGACGTCGCCATTCCTGTTAATCGGCCACAGGGTGGCGATCGTTTCGAGTTGTACTTCGGTCTCGGCGAGGCCTTCTGATGACGCGTACGAGCAAGATCGCGCTCGCGGCGGCAGGTGTCGTTTTTGGTCTGCCGCTCTTTGGTCTCGGAACCGTGACCGTCGCGGCCAATACGGAGCCAGGTCGCCACGCGATCGAACAGGTTGTGTCCTGGGTCAGCGACGGCCGGATAAAGATCGACGGGCTGTCGGGCCGCTTTCCTGGCTCATTGCGCGTCCGCCAGATTGCGCTCAGCGACCAAGCCGGAACCTGGCTCACGATCGAACAGGCGCGGCTCGATTGGTCGCCCTCAGGCCTCGTCTACGGCGATGTGCAGGTCGCCACACTGGCCGCGACACGTGTCAGCGTGGCGCGTCTTGCCGAAACCTCGACGACTTCCACGAAGAGCAGCCACGCGATCCCGCCCGTCAGCATTGCGGTCAATGACTTTCACGTCGATCGGCTTGATCTCGCGGCACCTGTCGCCGGCGTCGCCGCCAGCGTCGGCGTCAAAGGCAACCTTCACCTGAAATCACTGACACAAGGCAACTTGGCGCTCGACGTGGAACGTCTGGATGGCGCCGGCATATATCAGATGAGCGGCACGATCGCGCCGAACGCGATGACCGGCCGCATTGATGTGTCCGAGCCAATGCATGGCCTGCTCGCAAGTATCATCGGTCTACCCGATCTCGGTCCGCTTTCGATCTCCGCATCGCTGAACGGTCCACATCACGCCGAGCACATGCGGCTTTCACTTTCTGCTGGGCCGCTCGCCGCCGATGCGCAGGGCACGATCGATCTCGTCGGAAAGACCCTCGACATGGCCCTGACGGGTTCCGCACCGGCAATGGTGCCCCGTCCCGATCTGAGCTGGCGGTCGGTACGCCTCGATGGCCACGTGCAGGGCTCTTTTACAAGCCCCATTGCAAGCGGACACTTCGCGATCGAAGCGCTCAAGGCCGGCGACATCGGGGTTGGACAGTTTGGAGCCGATCTCGACGGACATAACGGCACGATTGACCTCACGGCGTCGGTTGCCGGGCTCCGTGTACCTGGGTCGCAGCCCGATCTTTTCGCGGCCGCGCCATTCACGTTGCACGCCGAGGCGGTGCTCAACGTGCCCAATCGACCGGTGACCTTTGCGCTATCGCATCCGCTGATCTCGGCGTCGGGCCATGCCGACACCGGTGGCGCGCCCACCGGCTCAATGACGGTTTCGATTCCCGACCTGGCGCCCTACGCAGCCATCGCGGGCGAAAATCTTCGTGGCCATGCCGACCTGACCGCGAAATTTGCCCAGCGCAACGATGCCATGAACGTCGGCGTCGATGGGGCAATCGGCGCAACTGGTGGCTTTTCGGCCGTTACCTCCCTCATCGGCGAGCGAACAACGTTCAGCCTCGCTGGTGTGCTGCAAGACCAAAACGTCGCCATCGACAAATTCGCACTCGATGGCAAAACGCTGCACGTCTCGGCGGCAGGTAGCCGGAAAAATGACGTGATCGACTGTAACTGGAGCGCGACGTTGTCGAATCTGTCCGACATCGCACCGCCGCTCGCGGGAACGCTCGCCGCTCACGGACATGTTCACGGGCCGTCCCATGACGTCGCGATGACCGCGCAGGCAACAGCGGACGTGGCCACAGCGGGGTCGCCAAAGGAGCCGTTGACGGTGTCTCTGCAAGCGCAGGGCCTTCCCGTTGCGCCATCCGGCAGCATCGAGGCGCACGGTCGTCTCGCCGGCGCGTCGCTGGAGCTCGCGGCGGCGGTCAATCGACAGAACGATGGGACACTCGAATTCTCGCTCGACCGCCTGCATTGGAAGAGCGCTTCCGGGCAGGGCAAGGTGACCCTGTCGCCCGGCGCATCTGTTCCGACGGGCCATGTGCAGTTTCGTATGGCCCGGTTCGATGATCTCGCACCACTGATGGGTATGACGGTCGCCGGTAACATCAGCGCCGCGTTCGACACGCTGCAGGTGCAAGGCGCGCCACAGGCACGGGTCCAGGCGGAAATGGGTCATCTGCAATTCAACGGCGACCACGTCGATCGGCTGACGGCGGACGCCCGCATTGCGAATCCCATGAAACGTCCGCTGATCGCGGCAACGGTCGGTGTGGAGGGTATCCAGTGGGGTCCTTTCACTGGCAATGCGCAGCTAAGCGCGAATGGGCCTCCGGACTCCCTGGCCCTGCGCGTCTCGTCGAATCTCCAGACACCGCGCGGACCCGCTCGTCTGTCGGCGACCGCGACTGCGGATCTGCCCGGCAAAAATCTCCGATTAGCCTCACTGCAAGCCACCGGCGCGGGAGAGACGGCGCATCTCTTGGCACCGGCCAAGGTGAGCTTCGCAACGGGCCTCTCGGTCGATCAACTTCGCCTCGGCGTCAACGATGCGGTTATTGCGCTGGCCGGCCGCATGACGCCGACGCTTGCCCTGACCGTATCGGCGCGCAACGTCAATCCAGCGCTCGCCGAGCCCTTCCTTCCCGGATTCAATGGCTCCGGGACCATCGCGCTCAGCGGACAGCTCCATGGGACACTTGCGGCCCCCGAGGGCACGATACGTCTGACGGGCCGCCATCTGCAGATTACCGAGGGAGGCGTCGCGGGGTTGCCTCCGGCAGATATCGATGCGACCGCGATATTCGCGCAAGGCACGGCACGACTCCGCGCATCCCTTACCTCCGGCAGCAATCTTCATCTCCAGCTGGCGGGTACCGCGCCGCTGCGGCCGACTGCACCCTTCGATCTGCGACTGTCCGGCAACACGGATCTCGTCGTGCTCGACCCGCTTCTAACACCGAATGGGCGCGCCGCACGCGGCCAGGTGGCACTCGACCTCGGCGTCACCGGGACGATGGCAGCGCCGCGCGCCACGGGCACAATCCGGCTTGTAAGCGCCTCCGTGCAGGATTTCGTCCAAGGAATTGCTGTCACCGATCTGAACGGACTCATTCGTGCCGATGGCGATACGCTTCACATTGTGAACCTGAGTGGGCGTGCTGGCGGAACGGTGTCAATCGCCGGCACGATCGGCATATTCCAGCCCGAATTGCCGATCGCGCTGACAGTGACCGCACAGAACGCTCGGCTGCCGTCAAGCGATCTCCTGAGCGCAACGATCAGCGCCGACATAACCGTGCGAGGCGCGTTGCGGCAAACGTTGAGCGTTGGTGGCACCGTCCACGTCGCGAAGGCGGACATCAACATCCCCGACAGTCTTCCCAAAGACGTCGCGGTCCTGAACGTGCGACGACCAGGCGCCAAGCCCGCCGCCCCGCCAACGCTGGCCTTGACGATCATGCTTGCGCTGGTGATTGACGCGCCCGAACAGGTGTTCGTGCGCGGGCACGGTGTCGATGCCGAGATGGGCGGGACGCTCAAGATTGGCGGGACTGCCGCCACGCCGGTGATCAACGGCGGGTTCGACCTTCGTCGCGGCACCTACAGCCTGGCTGGGCAGACACTCAACTTCACCAAGGGTAAGGTCGCGTTTGGCGGAACTGGCCTTACCAACAAGCTCAATCCAACGATCGACTTCGTCGCCGACAACACCGCCAACGGCGTGACCGCAACACTGACCATAACGGGTTATGCCGACGCACCGAAGATCCAGTTATCCAGCTCTCCCGACATGCCCCAGGACGAGATTCTGGCGCATCTTCTTTTCGGGCAGAGCGTCAAGCAGCTCAGCCCGTTCCAGGTCGCTGAAATCGCCCAAGCGATTGCTTCGCTTAGTGGATCCGGCGGGTCCAATCCGCTGGCTTCGGTACGAAAGGGTCTTGGGCTCGATCGGTTGACTGTGGGCAGCGCGTCGGGCGGTGGCGGTGCGAGCGCCGAGGCTGGCAAATATGTCGCCAACGGCGTCTATGTTGGTACGAAGCACAACATGTCCGGCGGCAGCCAGGCACAGGTGCAGGTCGATCTTACCAAGCGTCTCAAGCTCCAAAGCACAGTCGGCACCGGCGGCACGCCAGTCACCGGAGCGACGATAGAAAATGACCCGGGCAGCAACATTGGCCTCAGCTACCAGTTCGAGTATTGAGCGGCCCAGCCGGAACGGGTTCGAACCCGCGCGTCGGCACCAGATTCGGCCAGCGTCGGCTCGCCTACGATTGCTCGGGGCTGGCGCGCAGGTGCGCCGTGCTGGAGCGCGAAGCGAACAGCCAAGCGAGTGGGCGCATGACCGGCGCCGCCAGAACCAAGACGATAAAAGGCCAATAGAAGATCGCGTTGCCCAAGCCGCTGCCGAAGCGCACGCGGGCGAAGTCGATGGCGAAGGCAGCAAGCGCGCCGCTCATCGTCGCGACGCGCAAGAATCGCCAGCCGCGCGCGCCCAGCGCTGCCTGCAGTCGCGGGAGCGAGAACAGCGCTGCCAGGTAAATGAGCGCCGCGACGCTGCCGAAGATGACGAAAGTACGTGCATCGGGCGGATCGCCGATGGCGACCAGGGCGCCGACCAAGCCCAGATGCACCGCCAGTGCCGCCGCGAAAGCGAGGCCGAAGGCGCGCGCCCGGCGGCGCAGAACCTCGACCGCCGGCCCGGCATAGGCCAGCCAGAAGAACAGGAACATCAGGCGCGCCGTTGCCTGCAGAGCGATGCGTAGGCCATCGTCGTGGAAGCCGGTGAATGTTAATACGCCGGCGGCTAGGGCAAGCTGGGCGCACAGGGCCAGCATCGCCCAGCGCGCGGCACCATCGGCGATGGGCGCGGCGCGGAAAGCGGTGTCACGTGCGGTCATGCGGGCTCACTCTAAGGCCGACCGGGCAGGAAATTGTTAACGCCGCCGCTCTAATCTTAAGGCTTCCAACCACCTCCGCCTTGACACTCATGCTCGACGGCGAAAATCCGCAAGGGATCAAGAGCCCGATCTCCGCCGCCGAAGTCCGCCAGGCCTGGATCCGCGCGCTGGCCGAAACCAAGCGCATGGAAACCGATCCCGGCCTGACCCTGGCCGCGCTGCTCGACGGGCTTGCCGATATCCATGGTGACAAGCCGGTCTTGCTCAGCGAAGGCGAGGCGTTCACCTATCGCCAGCTCGCCGCGCGCGTCAATCGCATCGCGCGCTGGGCGATGGCCGAAGGATTCGAGGTCGGCGACGCCGTCGCGTTGCTGATGCCCAACCGGCCCGACTATGTCGCCATCTGGCTTGGGCTGACGCGCGCCGGCTGCGCGGTCGCGCTGATCAACACCAATCTCGTCGGCGACGCATTGCTGCACAGCATCGACGCGGCAAAGGCGCGACGCGTCATCGTCGATCCGAGTCTCGCCGATCGGCTGCCCGACGATCGACGGATCGATTGGCTGCGCTTTAATGAAGCCGTTGCGCGGTTCGACGGTGCGCCAATCGCCGCGAGCGAGCGCGCTTTCCCGGCGCAAAAGGATTTGGCGCTGTTTATTTATACCTCGGGAACAACGGGTCTGCCCAAAGCGGCCCGCGTCACGCATGGGCGCATCATCGAATGGTCGCTGTGGTTCGCCGGCATGATGGACGCGCGGGAGTCGGACCGGCTTTACGATTGCCTGCCGCTTTATCACAGCACCGGCGGCGTGGTCGCCATCGGCGCCATGCTGGTCAAGGGCGGCTCGGTGCTGATCCGCGCGCGTTTCTCCGCGACACGCTTTTGGGACGATGTGGTCGACGGCGGCTGCACCGTGTTCCAATACATTGGCGAGCTCTGCCGTTATCTCGCCGCTGCGCCCGCTCATCCCCGCGAACGCGCGCATAAGTTACGCCTCGCCTGCGGCAACGGCTTGCAAGGCGCGGTGTGGGAGAAATTCGCCGCGCGCTTCGCCGTGCCGCGCATCCTCGAATTCTACGCGGCCACCGAAGGCAGCGTGTCGCTCTATAACTGCGAGGGCAAGGCGGGCGCTATCGGCCGCGTGCCGGCCTTCCTGGCGCAACGTTTCCCGGTGGCGCTCATTCGCTGCGACCAAGAGACCGGCGAGCCCTTGCGCGACGCGGCCGGCCGCTGCGTTCCGTGCGGTGCGGACGAGGCGGGCGAAGCGCTCGGCAAGGTGGTGGCCGATACACAGGCGCCAGCGCGGCAGTTCGACGGCTATACCGACGACAAAGCCAGCGCGCGCAAGCTCATTCGCGACGTATTCGCGCCCGGCGATTGCTGGTTCCGCACCGGCGACCTGATGAAGAAAGACGCGGCGGGGTATTTCTATTTCGTCGACCGGCTCGGCGACACGTTCCGCTGGAAGGGCGAAAACGTCTCGACCGGCGAAGTGGCGGCGATGCTGCGCGCCTTTCCGGGCGTTGCCGACGCAGCGGTCTACGGCGTCACGCTGCCGGGCCATGAAGGCCGCGCCGGCATGGCGGCGCTTACTCTTGAGAACGGTCTCGACCTGGCAGCGTTATGGGCGTTTCTCGACGGACGATTGCCGGCTTATGCCCAACCCTTGTTCCTGCGTGTCGGCGGCGCGCTCGACCTCACCGGCACCTTCAAGCTGGCCAAGGGCCGCTTGATGAAAGAAGGCTATCGCGGTTCCGGCGACCCGGTATGGTTCAACGATCGCGCGGCGGGCGGCTTCGTGCCGTGCGATGCGGCGCTGATCCGGGCTTTGGAAAGCGGCGAAAAACGCTGTTGATCAGGCGGTGTTGCCGCCGTCGACCGTCGTCACCGTGCCGGTGACGTTCTTGGCTTTGTCGCTGAAGAGATAATCGACCGCGTTGGCGACGTCTTGCGCTTCGGGCATGCGCTGCAGCGCGCTGCGGCGGACGATCTGCGCCCGCTGTTTCTCGTCGAGCCCGTGGGTCATTTCGGTGGCGACGAAGCCCGGCGCCACGGCGTTGACGGTGATGCCCAAGGGGCCCAATTCGCGCGCCAGCGAGCGCGTGAAGCCCAACAGTGACGCCTTGGTCGCGCTATAGACCGACAAGCCCATATAGCCGGTGCTGGCGACGATCGAGGAAATGTTCACGACGCGCCCGCCTTGGCCGGTCATCATCGAGCGCACGGCGTATTTGGTCAGCAAGGCTGGCGAGGTGGTGTTGAGGCGGATGAGCTGCTCGATCGCGGCATCCGACATGGTCGACAGAATCCCGCTTGTGCCGATGCCGGCGTTGTTGACCAGGCCATAAAGCGGCCCAAACTCGCGCGCGATGTCCTTCACCAGCGCGGCCAGGGTGCCGAGCTCGCTTAAATCGCCGGCGCGGAAATGCAGCGCCTTCAGTTCCTGGCGGAGCTTGGGGAGCGCGTCGCCTTCCTTGCGCGCCACTGCGATCACCTGGAAACCGGACCGCGCCAGCGTTTCGGCAATGGCGAGGCCGAGGCCGCGGCTGCCGCCGCTCACCAGCACATTACGCATGGCGCACCAGCTTGCCCGCTTCGGACAGTTCCAGCGCCGGCACCGCGCGCACGATGGCTGGCACCTTGTGCGCCGGCAATGCGGCACGGCACGCCGCGAGAATGTCGTCCTTGAGCGCGACGAGATCGCCGGCGGCGGGCTCGACCACGATGTCGGCCACCACCAGCGCGCCGGTGATCGGACTCGATTGCGCGCGCACCCGCGCCATCTTCACGCCGGGGCGGCGGGCGATGACCGCCTCGACCTCCTCGGGATGCACCTTCTGGCCGCCGACATTGATCACGCCTTCGCGCCGTCCGGCGAAGCGATAGCGGTCGCCATCGCGCTCGACCATGTCCCCGGTGTCGACGAAGCCCTCGGCATCACGCAAGGCGCGCACGCCGCGGGTGAGATAGCGGTTGGCGGCACGCGCCGAGCGAATGTGCAACGTGCCGTTGACAATGCGAAGCTCGGCCAGCGCATCCGCCTTGCCGACGAAATCGACGGGAAAGCCGGCGCGGCGGTCGCGCACGTCGAAAGCGAGTCCGGCCTCGGTCGAGGCGAAGGCGTGACTGATCGCGGCTTTGGGGAAAGCGGCGGTGAGTTGGTCGAGGATCGCCTGGTCGGCGATCTCGCCCGACAGGCGGACGTAGCGCGGGGCCAGGCGCTCCGCCGATCCGCTCATCAGTGCGCGGCGCCAATGCGACGGCGTGCCGGAGATATGCGTCACGCCGGCGGCGCCGGCACGGGCCAGGAAATACGACACCGGCTCGGCCGCGGATGACAGGAGCAGCGAGCCGCCGCCGATCAAGGCGCGCAGCAGGATCTGCATCCCGCCGTAGCGGCGCACGTCGTAAAACGTACTCCAGACCGGGTTTTCCCGCACCGCCAAGCCGTCGGCCACGGGCCCGGCGAGGCTCGTCAGATCGTGCACCACCAGCTTGGGCTGGCCGCTGGTGCCCGAGGTCAGCAGCACCCATTCGGTGTGCTCGGCCGGTCCGGCCGGCGGCACCGCCGCTTCGGCCAGCGCCAATTGCGGCAGGCCGGCGGGGAAGGCTTCGGTCAACTCGGCGCGGTCGCACAACGCGGCGTCGATGGCGGCGTCGGCGAGGATAGCCGGCAGCTGCGACGGTGCCAGGTCTGGGGGCGCGATCACCAGCCGCGCCGCCACGCCGTCAAGCGCCAGCAGGGCGCGAATGGTGTCGCGCTGGCGGTGCGTGGCAAGCAGGATCGACCGGCCCCGCCAATGCTCGGGCGCGGCGATCGTGCTGTCGCCAAGCAACTCGGTCAGGGCAAACCGCGCCGCATCGTCGGCGACGAAACGGCCGGCGCCAAGGCCCGCGGCCTCGGTTAGCCGGCGCAGCGTACGTCCGTCACGGGCGGCCATTCTCATAGAGCTTGATGAATTCGCCGAGCGTCACCGGCAGTGTCTCGGCGCTGGCCTCGGCGAAGGGATCGAGGCCGAGCCGGTCGTCGAGCAGCGCCACCGTCACGGCGATGCACAGCGAATCCAAGCCGGAATCGAGCAGCGGCAGATCGTCGCTCAGCGGCGCCAGCGTTTTATTCTGCTGGGCAGCGACTTCGTGGATCACTTCCAGCACGGTCGCGCGTACGGACATGGACTCAGGCCCCGCTGGCGCGCTTCAGCGCCGGCATGCCGTTCAGTGCCGGAACGAATTCCGCGAAAATGTCGCGAAAGGCCTGCCACAGCGGCAGGATGCGGTCGTCGGGCGGCAGATGGCGGGTCAACGCGCCGTGGCCATTGACCGGGTCGCTGTCGAAAGCGATATGCGCCGACAGGAAATGCTTGAAGGCCAACAGCGCCGGATTCGGCGTGTCCGGCATCGCCATCATGGCGCGGAACACGGCTTCCAGCCCGCCATCCTCATAGCTGCTGATGCTGAGGGCGCGCGTCCGGTCATCCATCGCGCGCACGGCGCGCAGATAGCGCTCGCCATAGGCGACAAAACGGCTGCGCTTGTCCGCCGCGAGCGGAGACAATTCGAGCGCGCGGCGCATGAATTCATGATGGTTCATCCGCTCGCCCGGCTCGGCTATGCCCGGCCAGGGCGAGAGATTGTCGGTGTTCGATTCCTCGCGTTCGAGATGCTTCAGATTCTCGTCCGCGGGGTCGAGCCGGCGCGCGACTTCCATGTTCTCCTGGAACTGGACCGAGAAGAAATAATAGGCCCAGGCCGAATCGAGCACCGCGGCCTCGTCGAGACCGGCCCAATCGAACTCGCAGATTTCCCGGATGACAGCTTCGTAGGCAAAATCGGTTTCCTTCACGTCGGTCTGAACCGTCATCGACTGTCCTTTCCTGGATACGCGCCGATGCTGGCAGAAAATTGTAAAAGATTGATTGGACGCGGCGACGTACCGTGCGGCCAGCGTGCTAAATGTCTGTTTACCAAACGCGCACCCTGCCGCTGCGGCCCGGTGCCATGAAGCCCGCGAATTCCGGGTCTTTTAGCGATTCGGCAACCTGTTCGACGGCATATCGTACAGGTGAAAAAAGCTTCCTCGGACACGCCGGCGCGGACCACGCAGATGCGGACGGAAACGCTCGCCCTCCATGCCGGCTATGCGGGAGATGAATCGGCGCACGCGGTTGCGGTACCGATCTACCAGACCGTCGCCTACGAGTTCGACAGCGCCGACCACGCCGCCGCCCTGTTCAACCTCGAGGCTGACGGCTTCCGCTACAGCCGCATCGCCAACCCGACCGTTGCCGTGCTGGAGCGCCGCATCGCCGCGCTCGAAGGTGGCAGTGGCGCGCTCTGCCTCGCCTCCGGCCAGGCAGCGCTGCACAATGCGGTGCTGGCGCTTGCCGAAGCCGGGCGTAACATCGTTTCGGTGCCGCAGCTTTACGGCACCACCCACACGCTGCTGGCCCACGTGCTGCCGCGCTTCGGCGTAACGGCGCGCTTCGCCGCTTCGGGCCGCGTCGGCGATCTCGAAACGCTGATCGACGAAGATACGGTCGCGGTGTTCTGCGAAAGCGTCGGCAACCCGGCTGGCAACGTCGCCGACCTCGAAGCCGTCGCCAGCATGGCGCATGCGCATGGCGTGCCGCTGATCGTCGACAATACGGTGGCCTCGCCGGTGCTGCTGCAGCCGGTCGAATTCGGTGCCGACATCGTCGTCCACTCGCTCACCAAGTTCCTCGGCGGCCACGGCACCACGCTGGGCGGTGCCATTGTCGACGGCGGACGGTTCCACTGGATGGCGCAGCCGCGCCGCTTCCCCGGCCTGACCCGGCCCGACCCGTCTTATCACGGCCTCGTTTATGCCGAACGTTTCGGTCCGACCGCCTTCATCGAACGTTGTCGCAATTTCTCGCTACGCACCACTGGCGCTGCGCTGTCGCCTTTAAGCGCATTCCTCCTGTTGCAAGGCGTCGAGACGGTGGCGCTGCGCGTCGAACGCCATGTCGCCAATGCCCGCCGCGTCGCCGAAACACTGCGCAATGATCCGCGCGTCGCCTGGGTGAATTATGCCGGCTTCCCGGACAGCGAATATTATCCGCTGGTGCAGAAATATCTCGGCGGCAACGCCTGCTCGCTGCTCACCTTCGGCATCAAGGGCGGCGCCGAGGCCGGCATGCGCTTTTACGACGCGCTGACGTTGGTGAAGCGGCTGGTCAATCTCGGCGACGCCAAATCGGTTGCCTGCCATCCGGCATCGACCACGCATCGCCAGATGACGCCACAGCAGCAGGCCAAGGCCGGCGTCACGCCCGAAACCATCCGCCTGAGCGTCGGCATCGAGCATATCGACGACATCCTCGCCGATATCGATCAAGCGCTGGACGCGGCCCAGGCCGCGGCGCGCGGGGCGCAGCGCGCGGCCGGCGGGAGCCGCTGATGGCCGCGTGCGGCAAGGCCGAGCTGGTGGTGGCGCTGGTCAACAACATGCCGGATGCCGCCAAGCGCGCGACCAAGCACCAGTTCGCCAGCCTGATGGCCGCCGCGGCGCAGGCGATGTGCGTGCGACTGCGCCTCGTCACCATCGATCAGTTCCAGGCCAAGACCGACGCGGCTTTCCGGCTGCTCGAGTCGGTGCGGCCTGATGGCATCATCGTCACCGGCGACGAGCCGCAAGGCGCCGCCATCGCCAACGAGCCGCTGGTGCCAGCGCTCGCCCGGCTGGTGGACTGGGCGGCTGACAACACTTTGGCGGCGGCCTGGTCGTGCCTCGCCGCGCACGCCGCCGTGTTCACGCTCGACGCGGTCGAACGCCGCCGACTGCGGCGCAAGCTGTCGGGCATGTATGAATGCACGGTATCGTCCGACCACCCGCTGCTCGCCGGCCTCACGCAATCCTGGCTGACGCCGCATTCGCGGCACAACAGCGTCGACGAGGCCAAGCTGTGGAGCAAGGGCTACACCGTTCTCTCGGTCGGGCCGCGGGTTGGCGTCGACATGTTCCTGAAGCCGGTGCGCGGCAGCCTGTTCCTATTCCTGCAAGGCCACCCGGAATACGAGCCGGACAGCCTCTACAAAGAGTATCGCCGCGACGTGAAGCGCTTCCTCACCGGCGAGCGGCCCGATCATCCCGACGTGCCGGTGCGCTATTTCGGGCGCCGCGCCGACGTGAGACTCAATGCGCTGCGTCGTGAGGCGCACGATCTGTCGCCCAATGAAGTGCTCGCTGGCATCGACGCCGCCTTCGCCGACGGCCCGGCGCATCCGCGCAACCCGGCGGCGACGCGGCTCTACGCCAACTGGCTTACGCTGGTGGCCGAACGCAAGAAGCAGCGCGCCGCTCCGTCCTGGCACGACACGGCGCAACGCGGGGCGGCATGAACGTGCTATTTCCGCCGCGCGACCAGCGGCTGATCTGGAGCCATCGGCTGACGGCACTGCTTGACGCCGCCGAACAGCGGGTCGCCGCCGTCCCGATCGCGCCGCGTTTCGATCCCGCCGCGTATGCCACCGAGCTGGCGTCGTTCGATTTCAAGACGCCGATACCCTTCGACGAAGTGCTCGCCTGGACGGTGGCGCAACTCGAGCAGGGCGTGACGCACGTCACCCATCCGCGCTATCTCGGCCTTTACAATCCGCAGCCCAGTTTTCCGGCACAATGCGCCGATCGCATCGCCGCGTCGTTCAACCCGCAGCTCGCCAGCCAGACCACCTCGCCCGCCGCAGTGGCGATTGAGGCGCATGTGATTAAGACGCTCGCCCGCCGCGCCGGCCTGCCATTGGCGGCGGCCGGCCATTTCACCTCGGGCGGCTCCGAGGCCAACGGCGCCGCGCTCTTGTGCGCGCTAACCCGCGCGGAGCCCGGCTTCACCGCCCACGGGGCACGCGCCTTCAAGGGCGACCCCACCTTCTATGTCTCGCGCGACTGCCACCTCGCGTGGGTGAAGCTCGCCCACATGGCCGGCATCGGCCGCGAGGCGGTGCGTTTCGTGCCGACCGACGGCACCGGGCGGATGGATTTGGCGGCACTCGACGTGGCGCTGCTCACCGACCGCAGCAACGGCCGCGTGCCGGTGATGATCGTTGCCACCGCCGGCACCACCAATGCCGGCATGATCGACCCGCTGCCGGAATGCGCCGCGATCGCCCGCCGCGCCGGCCTCTGGTATCACGTCGACGCCGCCTGGGGCGGCGGCGCGCTTGCCTCCGACAGGCTATGCGGCCGGCTCGCCGGCATCGCCGAGGCGGATTCGATCACCATCGACGCACATAAATGGTTCGCCGCCACCATGGGCGCCGGCATGTTCCTGACCGCCCATCCCGACGCGCTGGCGAGCACCTTCAACGTCGCGGCCGGCTTCATGCCGTCGCAGGCGGCATCGGCCGATCCCTACATGAACAGCGCCCAATGGTCGCGGCGCTTCATCGGCTTGCGCCTGTTCCTGTCGCTCGCCACCGGCGGTTGGGCGGCGCACGGGGCGCATGTCGAGCGCGCGGTCGAGCTGGCGCAGCGTCTGGCGAACCGCGCGCGCGAGCATGGCTGGCGGGTGGTCAACGATCCCGCGTTGGCCGTCGTCTGCCTCGAGCCGCCGGCCGGCTCGGCGCCGGTGCGCGCCATCGTCCGCCGCCTGCTGGAAACCGGCGGCGCGTGGCTGTCCGTCGCCGCGTTCGAGGGCCGCGACGTGGTGCGTGCCTGCATCACCAATGGCGAAACTGCGTCGGCCGACATCGATGCCGTCGTCGCACTGCTCGAAGCGGCGCGCGCCAGTTCCGACCGCGTCGCTGACCGCGTCGCGCTGTCGGCGTAAGAAACAAGGTAGGAACCATGTCCGACTTCGCTGCCAATCCCGCAGGCCTCGCCGCGCTGTTCGCGCGTGTCGCCACCAAGTTCGCGCGCATCGTGGTACCGATCAACGCCGCCGCCGCCGACAGGGACAATCGCCGGCCGGCCTTCTATTGCGTCCATTCGCTGTCGGGCGCGGGCGGCACGGATTTCGGCCATCTGGCGAAGCTGATGCCGGGCGTGCGCTTCTTCGGCATCCAGGCGCCGCCGGCCAAGGTCGAGGAGGACGAGTTCGGATCGACGGTGCACGGCATCGCCGGCTATTACGCCGAGCTGCTGGACAAGTATCAGCCGGAGGGCGCTTTCATGCTCGGCGGTTGGTCCGCTGGCGCCATCATTGCGCTCGAAATCGCCCAACTGCTGCGCGCGCGCGGCCGCGCGGTGAGCCTGCTGGTCGCCATCGACGCCGCGCCCAAGAATAGCGCCTATGCGCTGAGCCGCTGGCATCCGCTGTATCTCTGCGAAATCGCGCGCAATTTGCCGAGTTGGATCCTGCGCGACGCGGTGACGATGAAGCGCTCCGTGCGCTCGCTTCTCTGGCGCGTCGTTATCAAGGCGGCGGCGCAAGCCAAGGCCGCGCTCGACGGCCGGAGTGCGCGCGAGAAGATGGATTTCCATGCGCTCGAGGAATTCATGGACATGTCGGATTTCCGGCCGCACGAGCGGGCGTTCATGGAGCGGCTTTACGCCGCGGTGCTGGCCTACCGCCCGGGGAAATATGCGGGGCCGGTGGTGGCCTACGAAGCCACCACCAAGCCGCTGCTCGACCTGCCGCAGGTCGGCCGAGTGTGGACGCGGCTGGCGCCCCAATCGACCATCGTGCCGGTGCAAGGCACCCACCTCAGCATCTTGCGTCCCGGCGATGTCGATGTGCTGGCGGCCGATCTGCGCCAGCGCATTGCCGACGCGTCGGAGCCAGCGGCAGGCGTGACGGCCCAACCGGCGCCGGTCCAGCCCGATGCGCGCGGCCGCAAATTCGCTTAGCCGACATTGATCGTCGCAGAACCAGGCGTCGGGCACCGTCTGCACGCGCCGGCATAATGGCGGCGGTCGCAGCGTTTCCGCGCCGCGCCTACCAAGGCCGTGGCGGGCTGCGTTTGTCGCGCGCCTTGTGGCCGACGTAACAGCGAAACAGATCGAACTCCGTCCAGCAACCGACGTTGTGGAATCCGCTGTCGCGTATGGCGCGCATGACGATTTCGGGCGGCACGTAGTTGACGATCGTCTCCCAGTGATAGCGCATCAACGTACGGGCGCGCGGATCGCGGGTGGTCAGCAACGAAAGCAGCGGCATGATACCGCCGATGTAAGCCGAAGCCACCGCGCGGTTGAGTTTCTTGCGCGGCGCGCTGATCTCCAGCAGCACAATCGTGCCATCCGGGCGCAGGACCCGGTTCGCCTCGCGAAACGTCGCCTCGAGATCCGCGATGTGCCGAAGGGCATAGCCCATGGTCACGAAATCGGCGGTCGCGGCCGCCAGCGGCAAGGCTTCAGCGGTACCCTGGACGAGCGGAATGCCGAGTTTCTTGCGCGCGATCGTCAGCATGGCCTCGCTGACATCGACGCCAATCACCGACCGGCGGTCGCCAGTGATGGCTACCGCCTCCCGCGCCAACAAGCCAGTGCCGACGGCCACGTCGACGACGTGCTGGCCCGGCCGCAATCCAGCCCATCGTAAGCAGGTACGGCGGTACCACGCGCCCGAGCCAAGAGAGAACAATCGGTTGACTGGGTCGTAGTGCTGCGCCGTGCGGTTGAATAGATCGCGCACGAAGGACAGCCGCCGCACCGGATCGGCATAATAGTCCGCGATCAGCGCATCCGATTGCCCGGCTTCCGGGCGCTCCAGACTATTGGCCATGACGGCTCGGCTGTGGCTTAATGAGTTGTCCTTTGGAGAACAACGGGATCGGGATCATTACTTTGCGTCCTGCCCGTCGGCAAAGGAAGGGGCTTTCAGATTTTGACACCCATTGACCGACAAGAGCGGCCATCGACGCCGCCGGATTGCGACGTCCTCGTCGTCGGCGGCGGTCCCGCCGGCGCCACGATCGCGGCGCTGTTGGCGGAACGCGGCCGTCGTGTCGTTGTCGTCGAGAAGGACCGGCATCCCCGTTTCCACATCGGTGAGTCGCTGTTACCGCTCAATTTGCCGCTGTTCGATCGCCTGGGCGTTCGCGAAGAGATCGAGCAGAGTTCCATCCACAAATACGGCGTCGAATTCGTCTCGACGTACCACGGCAAAACCGTCACCTACGATTTCGCGCGCGCCTGGGACAAGCGCTTCCCCTATTCATTCCAGGTCCGGCGCTCGGCGTTCGATCACATCCTGGTGAAGAACGCCGTGGCCAAGGGCGCCGAGGTCATCGAGGACTGCCGCGTCACCGCGATCGCTTTTCCCGAAAACGACCATCCGCACGTCGAGGCTCGCGATGGCAATGGCCGCACGCGGCATTGGACCGCCGCGTTCGTGGTCGACGCCTCAGGCCGCGATACGCTGCTGGCGGCACAAATGGGCTTCAAGGAGCGCAATCCCAAAAACAACAGCGCCGCGATCTTCGGTCATTTCACCGGAACGCGCCGGCTGCCTGGGAAGTCTGAGGGCAATATCAGCATCGTCTGGTTTGCCAATGGCTGGTTCTGGTTTATCCCGCTTTCCGACGGCACAACCAGCGTCGGCGCGGTCGGTCCATCGCAGTTTTTCAAGAATCGCGGAACCGATCTCACCAGCTTTTTCATGAGCATGGTTGAGTCGTGCCCCGAAATCGCCGATCGGCTCAAGGGCGCGCAGTTGACCGGCCCGGTTACGGGAACCGGCAATTATTCCTACGGCACGACACGGACCAGCGGCCGCAACTTCATCCTGGTGGGCGACGCCTGCTCGTTCATCGACCCGGTGTTCTCCACCGGCGTCTATCTTGCGATGACGACGGCGTTTTGGGGCGCGGACGCGATCGACGCCTGCTTGCGCCAGCCGCAACGTGCGCAACGAATCCTCAAACGCTACGATGCGGCAACCCGCAAGGCGTTGGGTGCGTTCACTTGGTTCATCTATCGCATTCGCGAACCGGCGATGCGTAACCTGTTCATGTCGCCGCGCAATTGGTTCCGGATGGAAGAAGCGGTCTTGTCGTTGCTAGCAGGCGATATTTTCGCCAGCCGGGCAATCCGCACACGGCTCTATCTGTTCAGGGCGATCTATTACATGACGAAGCTGTCGCATTTGCGCCATTGCATTCCGGCTTGGCGCAAAAAGTGGCCAGACCGTCGGGCGGAGGCCGCCGGTTAGGTGCCGTGACCATGCAGGTGTGACGGCATGACCGAGACTCACCTCGTTCTGATTCCCAGCTACAACACCGGCGAAAAACTTTTCGACACGGTCGCCGACGCACGCCGCCATTGGCAATCTGTCTGGGTCGTGATCGACGGCAGTACCGACGGAACCGGGGAAGCGCTCGCCACGCTCAGTCAGCAGCAGCGCGGATTGCGGATCATCCGGCGGCGCCAGAATGGCGGGAAGGGTGCCGCGGTGCTCGACGGCCTGCGCGCCGCAACGGCGGACGGTTTCACCCACGTGCTCGTCATGGACGCCGACGGCCAGCATCCTGCGTCATCGATCCCGGAGTTCATGGCGGCGTCGCGCCAGCGTCCCGACGCGATGATCCTCGGCGTGCCGGTCTTCGACCGCAGCGCGCCGCGGCTGCGTGTCATCGGCCGGCGCGTGTCAAACGCGTGGACGAAGGTCGAGACGCTGGGTGCGGTCGGCGATTCGCTCTTCGGATTCCGGGTCTATCCGATCGCTGCGTTGAAGGCCGTCATGGAATCGAGCCGCTGGATGCGCCGATTCGATTTCGACGTCGAGGCGGCAGTGCGGCTTTGTTGGCGCGGCGTGCCGGCGATCAACCGGGCGGCGCCGGTACGCTATTTCCGTGCCGACGAGGGCGGCGTTTCGCATTTCCGCTATGGACGCGACAACTTTGCCCTCGCCGCGATGCATGCACGGCTCATGGGGGGATTCTTCGGCCGCCTGCCGCGGCTCGCGGCTCAGCGGGTCAGATCATCCCGCCATTGATCGAAATCAGTTGGCCGGAGATATAACCGGCACGATCGGATGCCAGGAAGGCGACGAGGTCGGCGACTTCCTCAGGGCGCCCGGCCCGTTTCATCGGCACCAGCCGCTCGATCGCCTCCGCCGGAAAGACGCCTGCGATGGTCGGTGATTCGATGATCCCGGGCGCGACGGTGTTGACCGTGATGCCGCGGCTGGCGAGTTCCAGCGCCAGCGATCGTGTCGCGCCGTGCAGTCCTGCTTTCGCCGCCGCATAGTTGGCTTGGCCGCGATTGCCGGTTATGGCGGCGATCGACGAGATATTGATGATCCGGCCCCAGCGCGTACGGATCATCGGCAGCAGCAGCGGTTGCGTGACATTGAAGAAGCCGTTGAGCGATACGTCGATGACGCGCGACCACTGCTCGGGATTCATGCCCGGCATGACGGCATCGTCGTGGATGCCAGCGTTATTCACCAGAATTTGCACCGCGCCGGCTTCAAGTAATCGCTCGAGCGCAGCGCGGGTTTCGGCGGCGTCGGTAACGTCGAAACGGACAGGCTCGGCCGAGCCCTTTCGGGCGATAATCTCGGCCGCAATTGCCTCGGCACGCGCCGGCTGGCCGTGCGCATGCACGTAAACATGGTGTCCCGCCCCGGCCAACGCGTGCGCAATGGCAGCGCCGATGGTGCCGCTGCCACCCGTGACCAATGCCCGAATCATTCGGTCACACCGAAGAGAACGGTGGCGCGGCCGCTGACGAGTTCGATGCCGTCACTCGCCAGCGCGAACCGATAGGTTGCGCCCTGTGTGTCACCCATTATGCGCGCGGCATCGACGATGAGATCGCCCGCAACGTCGTCGAGGCGTGATACCCGGAGGTGCACGTCGCGCACGCTGGCGAGATAGCCGTGCGCCAGCGGACTGCCGCCACCGGCAACGAGCCGGCCGTGAACCGCCATCGCCTGTGCCGCGATTTCGACGCCACAAACCGCGCCCAGGCCGCCATCCGGGCGTCGCAGCGGATTGTCCGTGCGCCGGTGACGGCGCGACAAACAACGCACCGACACGGCATCCCAGTTCAATACGGCGTCGAGCAGGCACATGGTGCCCGCATGCGGAATCATGGCGGCAATCTGCTGCCGATCCATCAGCGTCATCCCGGCACCCGCTCCGGACCGCCGACGCCAAGCGCGACGTCCGCCCGGGCCGGCGTAAGATCGAGCGCCAACGTCATATCCGCCAGGTAATCGAGGGCGATCGCCGCTTTCGTCCGAGACGCGAGCGCCGCCAGCAGCGGCAGGCTCCGCGCAGCCGGCGTGCTCTGTCGCAACGCTTCGAGGCTGGCCGACGGCATGACCGAGGCGACGCCCGATCTTGGCCGCAGTTGCAATTCGATGCTCGCCTGTGTCGTACGGAACGGCTCCGGTGCGAGCACGAACGCCACCGCGAACGCGGCACCAATCGGCCGCACGTCGCTGAGTGGGGCGGGATATTGCACGTCATAAGCCACCAGCGCGACGGGATGCCGCTCGACGGTCGCCTGCACGGCCGCCTCGAGCAGGCCGGCGGCGAAACTGTCATCGTGACAGCAAAGGCTGCTCGATGGCGTCCGCGATTCGGTGGCGATGCCCCAGTACCCTGCGGGTGTGTTGTGCACCGAGTTATGAAACCGCGTCGGCGACAGCTCGCGATTGGGCGACGCCAGAACGCTCAAGATTTCGTGGATCGTTTCCCCGTCGCCACCGGAAGAGGTGAACACGGTCGCTGTTGCGGTTGGATCGCGCCCGGCCGCGGCAAATGCCTCGGCGCCAACGGCAAGGGCAAGCCGGACGGTTTGCACAGCGCGCCGCCGCTCGTTAGCCGGTAGCAGCGGGCTCGGCGGCACGCGGGTCGGAGCCGGGACATGAGCTTGCGCACCGGCCAACACCGGCAGACTCGCTGTCCACCCGTCGAGACCTGGACCGTATAAACCGACGCCTTCGATGTAAACGCGCATCATGCCGCCCGCACGAGAACCACGCTGCAATTCGCCCCGCCGAATCCGAACGAATTGCTGATGACCCGGTCGACGCGTGCCCGGCGACCTTCACGCACATACTGGCTTTTGAACGCCGGGTCGACGGCGCGCGTGTGCGGACTGCCGGGGAGAAAATCGTTTTGGATACTCAGCGCGCAGAAGACGGCCTCGATCGCGCCAGACGCGCCGAGCGTGTGTCCGGCAAACCCCTTGGTCGAACTGCACGGTGTGGCTGTGCCGAAGAGGTCGAAGACGGCGTGGTCTTCCGCCGCATCGCCGACAGGCGTCGCGGTACCGTGGAGATTGATGTAGTCGATAGCCGACGGATCGAGGCCGGCAGCCGCGAGTGCCCGCTCCATCGCAAGCCGCGCGCCGATACCATCCGGATGCGGCGACGACATGTGATAGGCGTCGGAGCTTTCACCGACGCCGGCGAGGAGAATCGTGTTCGCGTCGTGTCGATCGCTCGGCCGCTCAAGAAGAATAAAGGCCGCCGCTTCGCCGATGGAGATGCCGCGGCGCTCGGCGTCGAACGGCCGGCACGGCTCTTCTGCCATCACACCGAGCGCATGGAAACCAAACAGGGTTGTCGCGCAGAGGGTATCCGCGCCGCCGACAACGGCCGCGTCGCAGACGCCCGCGGCGATCATCCGGGCAGCGCTGCCGAAGACCTTCGCCGTCGCGGCACAGGCCGTCGACATGACGAAAGCCGGCCCGGCAAGACCCAGGGCCGTCCGGACGAATCGCGCAAGAGAATAGGTGTTGTGTGTGCGCCCATAATCGAATTCGCGGGGCAAGCGTCCGGTCGCCGGATCGCGGCGGCGGTACGCGGTCTCCGTTTGCAGCAAGCCGGACGTGCTCGTGCCGACAAAAACGCCGACGCGGTCGACGCCGTAGCGCTCCCGCGCCGCCGCGACGGAAACGGCAAAGCCGTCTTGCTGGAGCGCCATTGCTGCCAGCCGATTGTTGCGGCAGTCGAAACCGGCCATGTCGCCATCGAGCGCATGAGCGTCGAGGCCGGCAATCTCGCCGACATGTGTCGGGAATGGGAGAGCATCAAACGTGCAGGGAACAAGACCGCTATGCCCAGCGCGCAACGCGTCAACGGTCGGCGCCCAGCCGACGCCCAAGCTGGTCACGACGGAAAAATCGCTGAGCGCCAGCGGCGGCATCGCGGAATCGGAGCGCGCGGCTGGGCTCACGACACGGTCTCCCTCACCGCGTGAGCGGAGTCGTCGAGGCTCAAGAGTTGATGCCGCACTTGTGCGGCGGCGCGTTCGATATAGCGGCCGTAAAGCACATCGAACTGTTCGCGCTCGGCGGACTGCGCGCCGCCGCCACCTGCCGCTGCGCGCACGCGCGCTCCACCTCGCTGCTGCCGCGCCGCCTCGTACACCGTGGAAAAATGGCGCAAATTCGCGCGCAGATCGATATAGCGCGGCGTGTCGAAGATGCGAAAGAAACGTGGGCGATACGGCCCCCAAAACGGATTGTCGTAGAAAATCAGCCGCAGCCGGTCGATGTCGTAAATCTCGTTCTCCCGGATCGCCGGCGCGACAATCGCCAGCGCGCCAGGCGTCGTGGGAAGCGCATCGGCCTCGATGAGCGCGCGTCGTGCGACCTCGTCTTCGTAGACGGCTTGCGCGTCGTAAATCGGCAGATCGTTCGCCCGCAACACGAGATCGACGAACTCGTTTTTCGGCACCGGGAACTTGAACGCGGCGAACGCGAAAAATTGGCCGGTCGGCCACGGCGTCCAGATGTTTGCGACGGCCAGGGCGTTATGCGCGACGTGCGAGCAATTGTTGTTGAAGATATTCCAACGGAACACGCGAACACCCTTGCGATAGGGCGCGTTGAGGTCGTTGAGGAAATCGACAATCATCGCCATCCGCCGGCGATCCAGCGGAACGCGGGCACGATAGGTGTCACGGCCAAAGCGGACGGCATAATCGGTCGCGACGGAGATTTCGTACATGTAGTCGCGCTCCGGCATCCCGCGCGGCTTGTCGTGAAACAGGTGATCGTGGAATTGGATGCCATCGAGCACGCCGATCGCTTTGGCGTGATCCTGCGTCCGTTCATAGGTATCGCGCGTCAACCGCTCGCCGGGCTTGAGCGCGCCGCGCCACACGAAATCGCGCCCCTCCGCCGCGACCCAATTTGCGTTTTTGTAATGCGAGTTGACGCTGATTCCGACGCCGTAGCGTGCCGGCGACGCGCCGGGATCGCAGAGCTTGAGCACCGGATAGCCAGCCTGCCGATCACGGCACACGCCACTCAGATAGAGCAGCGAGTGACCGCCCATGCCGCTGCGGAATTGCACGCCAAATCCGGGCTTCTTCCGGATCTCGGACAGCGCACAAAGCTCGGCGTAATAAGGGTAGAAGCGTTCGTAGTGCGCATCGTCAGCCGCGGCAGCAGCGCTGTCCGCGCGAGCACCGGCGCGGCTCACGAGCGCGCTACGGCCGATGCGCATGGCGGTCGCCCCCTGCGTTGCTCTTTTTATCGTTGTCATGATATTCGCCGGACCGCCGCGGCGTCCAGTTCGGGTCGTTGCCATTTCACCGAACGCCACCGCTTTTCGTCGTCAACGGCACGACATCGAGCACGCGCTGCCAGAGCGCAAGCCACGTGTCCCAATCGTGACCGCCATCTGTCGTGACGACGCGCTCCTTCGGAAGCTGCTCGGCAAGCAGCCGGTGCCCCTGGGCAAAGCGATCGTGACGGCCGTAACCGAGATAAAGCGTCGGGCGCGACGGCCGTTGGGCGAGGAAATCCCGCACCCAATCCAGCATCCGTTGTTCGGGCGCCGTGGCGGAACCGAGAACCGACCGCGAGGCCATGCCGCCCATCTCGGTAAGTTCGGCGACAGTACCCTGCGTGCCGAGAAACGGTGCGAGCAGGACCAAGCCTTCGACATGCGCGGCATGAGCGCTCGTGTACAGCAACGCACCCATACCGCCCAACGAGATTCCCAGGAGCCAAAGCCGCTTGTACCCCTGTGCCAGCGCCGGCGCGATGACGCTGCGGTGCAGGACGCCGTCGATGGCACCGTCGAGATAAAGGTCGAGCGCGGGGCGCGTGGCAATGACATCGACCGGCAGGCCACGCTCGTGCACAGCAGCCACCATCCCGCGGTCCGCGAACTCGCTGGCCTCGATTCCGACACCAGGCAGCATGACGAGCAGCACGCGGTCGCCATCGCCGTTCGGCGCATTATGGCGGAGACAGGTGATCACGCTCATTCCCTCGCGCAAGCGCGTTGCCGTTCAGCACGCCAGCCGTCGCCGGTTGGGCGGCCACGCGCCGTGTACTGAGCGCGGCAGCAAAGAACAGGCTCAAGAAGGTGCCGATCGCGACCGTCACACCGATGTCGTGCAATACGGGAATGCGCGACAACGACAACAGGCCATACGCCGACACGGTGCACAGATTCGCGAGCACGATGGAGGCGACCGACCGGCCCTGCATCGCCGCATCGTCTTCGGCTCGCTCGAAGAAGAGGCAGTAATTCGAACCAACGGCGACAATGAGCAGGAAACCGACAACCTCGAAAATCGAAACCTTGCCGCCATCCAATGTCAAAAGCGCTGCCGTCGCGATCACCGATGCGGCGAGCGGCGCCGCGACGGCAATGACGCGCGCGGGCGACCGCAATCCGACCAGCAGCAACGCCAGGATGGCGAGACTACCGATCGACGCCAGCAACACGGCTTCGTTCTGGAACGTTTGCAAGAGACGGTCGGATTCATGATTGAGATCGACGAACGACACGCCCGGCAGCCGCGCGGCTGCAATCGCGGCGGCCACGGCAGCGGGATCCGTAACGGCGTGAAGCGGTGCGATCACGTTCCAGTGGTCGCCGCTGCGGACCAGCATCGAGTCGAGCCTCAGTTTGAGTGCCGTCGGCAGGCTTGCAGACGTCAGCAGAGGCGCCGTCCTTGCGGCGGCAACGTCACGGAAGAACGGATCGAAGGCATCCGGGCGGAACGGCAACCCGACGCGAGCCTGTTCGAAACGCGCGTGAAGCGTCTCAGCATCCGGCAGCGCCGCTTGCCGCTGCCGCTGTGTCTTATCGGCGGGCAAAACCTGACTCGGAACGTCGAAGCCGCCGAGTTGCTGTTGCGCCACCAGCTGGCGTAGCGTTGCCGCCAGGGCCTCGCTTTCCTCAAGCGCCTGCTGTTCGCCATCAGTCCTGAATACCGCAAAATAGCGGAGGTCCGGCACGCCGAGATCGTGCCGCAGCGCTTGATCGAGCGCCTGGTCGGCGGCGGGGATCGGACTTACGTCGGACAGATCCTCGTCCCAAAAGCCACCGCGATGCGACACGAGCGCGACGACGGCCGCCAGGACAACGAACGCGATAACCAGCCGCAACGGCCGCCGATGGCGGATGAACGCGAGCAAAGGCCGCGCGAGGATGCCGGCACCCGTTGCGAAGAACGCCGACGGCACCAGGTGCGGCAGGACAAACCGGGTGACGCCGGCGGCAACAGCCAGGCCGACAATCGAGAACAGCCCGAGTTGCGCGAAGCCGGTGAAGCCGGAAAACAGCATGGCACTAAAGCCGACGATCGATGTCAGAGCGCCGAGACGCAGCGTCGGCCAAATGCGCGCGAGCGTATCGCGAGCCGAATCGCCACGCGCCGTCTGCGTAAATAAATAGATCGCGTAATCGACTGATTCGCCGATCAGGGTCACGCCGAAGCCGAGGGTGACGCCATGGATGAAGCCGAAACCCAGCGACACGGCGGCGACGGCGGCAAGCGCGCCGCTCGCCACCGGCAAGAGGCCCAGCAGAAGAACCCGGGGCGATCGATAGGCGAACGCCAAAAGGCTCGCGGCGACGGCGACCGCGAGCAGCGACAGCCGCGTGGCATCGCGCTCGGTGGTGTCGCGCGTGCGGACCGCGAACACACCCGGGCCGCTTTCCGACAGACGGGCCGTTCCGGCGCCCGGCACGGCACGGCCGACTTCCTCGAAGGCATCGTGAATCTGCGCCAAGGCGCGTTGTTGCGCATCGATGTCGAAGCCCGCCGAACGCGTGTGAATCAGCAACAATGCGCGATGATCGTCGGCCGAGAACCAGACACCGTCCCGGCTATGCGGGCCGTTGGCGCCGCCAAGCTGATGCAGCAACGTCAGCAGCTCGCCCGTCGGGTCGCTGGGTAGGCTCAGCTGGATGAACGCGCCCAGATCCGAACCGAGCAAGCCAAGATCATGCGCCAAGGCCGCGTGCAGCCCCGCGACCGTGAAGCGATCGGCCGCCACGTCGGCGCTGAGCAGATAGCGGTTGCGCCAGACGAAATCCCGCGTGCCAGCAAACGATTTGTCATCGCCGTTCGCCACGTCGACGAACGCCTCGTTCGAACGCAAGCGTGCGGCCAAGGCTTCGCTCGAGGCAGCAAGCGTGTTCGGCGGCGCCCCGTCGATTGCGAGCAGGATCAGATGCGACGCAGCGCCGTTGCTCACCTGCTCGGTGAGGACCTGTTGCGCCAGTGACGCCGAACGCGGCAGGAAGGCAGCCATATCGGTTCGGAGCGGCGTGCGGACCACAACAGCGGCGGCAACGATCACCAACAACAGCCAGACGCCAAACGCGACGCGTCTAGTGGGCATTGCCGACGTCTTCGACGATGCTCATCTCGGAAAGGTCGCCATTGCCGCTTTCGGTCGCGATGGCCCCGATCCGGTTTCCGCTACCCTGGATGCGTATCCATTTGACGAAGCGTGTCAGGTCGGCGCCTTTAGATTGCAGCAGAAGTTGCCAATCCGCGGCGCTGCCGGTGAGCTGCACGGCGTAGAAGCGCTCGAGCGTCGGCAAGTCGCCGGCAAGCGTGGCACGAATCCCTTCGACCAGGCCGCCGACCTGCGGGTAATCGGCCAATGAAACCTGATGCACCTGATTATCCGGACCGTCGACGATGACGATCTTGTCGCCTTCGAGGACAAACCGTTCGGGCACCGGCGTCAGCGTAATTTTCTGCACGAGATCGGGGGCGACATAGGCGAGTGTGCCCGACGTCACCAGCGGCGCGCTCAGCATGTGCATGGTCTTGCGCTCGGTGAACTGCGCCGAGGCCGACTTGACCTGCGCCAGCTCCCGCATCAGCTGCGACAAGCCCCAATCGCCAGCGGCAGCTGCCGGCCCTGCCGTGGCAGCTGGCATGGTCGCGGCAAGCCACGCACAAAGCGCGACGCAGAACCAAATTCCAACCCGGCTCAAGCCCATGTCATGCCCAGAAGTCGTAGAAATTGAACCAGTTGAAGGGTGCCGCGCGGCAGTAATGTTCGAGCCGCGTCACGTAACGGCGCATCGTGCTGTCGAGCCACGCGCCGCTGTCTTGCGGCCGCGATTCCGCCGGGTCGGCGAGCGTTTCAAAAAACACCTCATAGGTTTGGCCGCCGCGATACAGACCGACCATCATCACGATCGGCCGTTGCAACAGCATTGCGACCCGGAACGGCCCTTGTGGGAACGCCGCCGGCGCGCCGAGGAACGGATAGCGGACGAGATCCTTGCCATCAAAATTGCGGTCCGCCAAAAGACCAACGAAATGTCCGCGCCGCAGGCGCTCTGCGACAGCGATCAAAGAATCCAGCCGGCCGAGGCCAATCACCTCCGTCTCGAGCTGGGGATTGATGGCCGCCAGAGCCGCGCGAATTTTCCGCGCGTTTTCCTCATACATGAGGAGGCTGATCGGCAGGTTGTGGCGACGGCGGCGGCCGACCGCCCGCGCCACCTCGAAACTGCCAAAATGCGCGCCAAACAGCACGCAACCGTTACCGCGACGCTCGATCTCATGCACGATTTCCTCGCCATGCACGCGGATATCAAACTGGTCGCCTTGTTCGTTCAGGAGAAACACGCGATCGAGCACGCAGGACGCGAAGGTCAGATAATGACGAAATACGTCCGCGAGGTGCGGTTGGCGGCCGAGGACGCGCGCGAGATACTGTCGGGAACTCCGTGCCGCTGCGGTTGAGGATGCGAGGAAATAAAGGCAAATCGGGTAAAGGAACAGCCGCGCCGTCCGCCGCCCCAGGCGCAATGCGATCCAAACGCCGAGCTTGATCAACGGCAAAGCGCCGCGCTCGGCACGCACCGTCCATTCCTGGGCGAACGAATCTTCGGTCACGGCGACGCCGCCCCGATCTCGAGCGTGCCGGTCGCCGCCACGCTGTCGCCGCCAGCCAAGAGGCATTCGAATTTGATCGCACCATCGGCGTGGGATTGCCACCGCACATCCACGCTTTCACCCGGTCGAACCGGCCTAAAGAACTTCGCGGTGCGAATCACGATCGCGCCGCCGCTACCGGCCGCTTCGACAACGGCCTTCACCACCTCGTCGAGCAACAGAGCACCGGGAATGATCGGATTGGACGGAAAATGTCCGGCGGCGGTTGGATGATCCTTCGCGAAACGTACCTCGGCCGACTGCCACATCGCTATACGCCTCGGTGGCGGCTGACGAGCTGCAATAGCGTTTCGCGCGGCAACTTGCCCAACGCATTGCGCGGCAATTCATCGACGAGCACGAGTGGCCGCGGCAGAAACGCGGCATCGACGCGCTCGCGCAATGCCTGCAACACGGCTTCCGACCGCAATCCCGGCGCCACCGCGACGGCCATCAGGCGCGCGACGTGTCGACCATCGGGTTCCGGCATGAAAAAGGCGCCGTCTTTCACGCCCTCGATGCTCAGAAGCAGATGGTTGAGATGCGCCAACGACGTGCGTTTGCCGGCAACGTCCACCAGATCGGCCGACCGGCCGCCGAGCAGAAATGTCGCCGGTCCGGTCCGTTCGATCGCGTCGTGCAGCAGGACCGTCCCTTGAACCGACGTGCCACCGGCCCACGTGCCACGCATGTCCTGGCTCAGGCTCACGCCGTCGAGGCACCGCCATTGCGGTTCACGTACGGATCGGCGCGTGGCGATCTGGCCGGCCTCGGTGCAGCCATAAATCTCGACCAGCGGCGCCTGGAAGCACGCCTCTGCCTGCGCCGCGAGCTCGACGGATAGCGGCGCCGTCGCCGAAAGAACGAGGTCAATCGGCGGCATTCCGGCCGGCTCGGCCACGAGCGCCCGGAGATGCACCGGCGTCGTGACCAGGATGCGCGGCCGGGGCGCTGCCTCGACTGCGGCGCGGATATCGCCGGGATAGAGCGGCCGCGCGGCATCGACGATCAAGCCGTGCTGGAGGCCCAGCAGGATTGTCGACTCCAGACCATAACTGTGTTGATGCGGCACGGTGCCGATCAGGATCGCGCAGCCGCGTTGCGATAATCCGAGACGATCGCCTGCGGCGCGTGCGCTGCGGACGAGTGTTCCCCAGGATTTTGGCACGGCTTTCGGACGGCCCGTCGATCCCGACGTGAAAAGAATCAGCGCCGGCTGGCCACCCGGCAGCATCGGCATGTCCGGTATCGCGCCGTCATCCTCGAACCGGTCGGGATAGACGACGCTCGGAAACGGCGGCCGCAGCGTATCGGTCAGCGCATAAAGATCGGGATAATCGGCCGCCAAGGTCTTGAGCACGCCCGGCGCATCGCTTGGCGGCAGCAGGCTGATCTGCTGTCGACACAAGGCGGCGGCAAAGCCGACCATGAAGCGATACCGGTCGGTACACAGATTGAGAACGTATTTGTGCGCCGGCAATCGGGCAGCAAGCGACGCGATATCGCGTAAGAACTGCGTCCGATCGATCCGTCGTTGTGCGCGGACCGCCACGATATCGTCTTTGCCGGCGTGCTGCGCGATCGGGTAGACGCCTTCGGCGGCGAACGGCGTCTCATCTTCCCGTGCGATGTCGAGCCGGTCGCGTGACATCAGGACGAACTCGCCCGCTCCTCGCGCGGCTTCCGGACGTCGGCGACCATGTCCAAGATCGTCGCCAGCGAATGCCGAGGCGGATCCTTTAGACAATGGAGACGGCAGAAATATTCGGCCGTGTACATCGCCACCACCATCGGAATATCCAGCACGTTGACGAAAAACGACCAGACCACCAACGGCGCCAGCACAAAAAGCGTTATCGACGTCGCAAGCTGCGCGGCAAAGAAGCAGCACCACGCCATGGTCACACGCCGTGTATAGATGACCAGTTCACCCGAGATCGGACCGTGCAGCTTGCGCGCCATCGCCGTGATGAGCGGATCGCGACCTGGCCGCAACGTCAGCCCGAATGTCAGGAGCAAGCCACCATAAATCGCCCAGTGCGTGAAGGCCGAGACCGTCACGAAACCGCTCCTGAACAGCGCACCGAGACTCAGCGGTGACGCAAAGTGGATGCGGCTGGTTTCGACAATTATGACGTGAAACACCACCGGAACGACGGCCAATGCCGCGATCGCCGAGAGACGGGCGCGTGTTGCCGCCGCAACCGCCATCTACGGTCCCCGACTGCGCTGGATAAAGGCGTTGAGGCTGCGCAGCGAGCTGAAGATCTGTGCGTTATTCTTGTCGTCGGCGCGCAGCTTGACGCCGAATTGCTGCGACACGACCAAGGCAATTTCCAGCATATCGATCGAGTCCAATCCCAACCCCTCGCCGTAAAGCGGCGCCTGCGGATCGATTTCCGCGGCGGCCACGTCGAGATTGAGCGTTTTGACGATCAGGCGTGCCAAATCGGCTTCTTGCGCGCTTTGCGTATTGATATCGTTCATCACACGATGATTTTTGTTTTAACCGGCACAAGCCCGGTTTGGTTCAACGGGCGTACAGGCCTTATTGGCCGGAACTCTTGTTTGTCGTTGACGAGCCCTGGCTCCCGTTGAATTTCGCGGCCGCGGCCGCCGTCCCCGCCTTGATGGCTTCCCACGTCATGATCGCCCCCTGCTTGATCCCCTCGCCAATTTGCGTTGCCCCTTCACCCACCCGATCTGCGCCGGATTTGAACTGCTGGGCCACGCCGCTTCCTGTTTGTGGATCCGTCGATGTTTGCGCCACGGCCAAACCGGAGCCGCCCATCGCCGACACGGCGATGGCTATGGCCAAGAACAGCGTTTTCAGACGTCCCAAGGCTCCCTCGTTTCCCAACCAATCTGTGGGGCCCTTTTGGACGATTATCTATAGTTTAGCGAGGCACTACAATTGGCTTCGCAGGGCGCTTGCAGGTCTGTCGCGGCGCAAGCCAACGCCCCGCCGCACGTGGCATCCGGCGCAGAAGGTCCGCTCTCGCGGCGCACGATCACGCTGGGTCGCATCGCGGCCACCGATCGGCGAAACAAAACATTCCATCGCCGCTGCGGGCCGATAAAACCATCGCAGCGCACACACCTCTGGCCGGAGAACATGCGCCTCAGATCGTCACCGGATTTGACGGCGGCGCATCACGTCCGACACGGAATTCAGCAGGTCTTTAATCTTCCGACACGCCATGCCGCCGTATGCGGCACCCGTCCGCACCGACCGGTATCCTTCCGGCGTCAACTCAATCTACTTTTGAGGCCTATACGCCGGCGATGAAATCGGCGATCACAGAGTCGTCCCAACACTCCGGTTACCCAACTTCATACCCGCGGCGACATGGTCGTCGCGGGTTTTTCTACGGCACCGATCGGTGTTTCGCGAGCACGCAACGGCGATGCGTGATCGCAAGCGTCAGATATTTCTCGACCAGCTCGCCAAAAGGTTGCTGCCGGCACGCGGGGGGCATGCCGGCAGCGGAGATGGCCCGATCATGGGAGCAGTCGAGGGAGGCGCTGCCCGCGGACGGCCATCACAGCTCTCCGCCGCATCAAAGCAATCCCCGGCGGCGGCAGTGTCGGCGATCGTCACGCATGGCTGCGATCCGCACCGAGCGGTACCGAGCTTCGGCCAGGCGTGCGATCGATCGCGATGCCGTGCTTCTGAATGAGCCGATAGAGCGTCATGCGCGAGATGTGCAGGTCTTTCGCCGATCGCTTGATGTTGAACCGATTGCGTTCCAGCGTTTGCCTGACCAACTGCACTTCCGTTTCCGCCCGCGCCTTCAATAGATCCTGATTGTCGCCGTCCGGCGTCTTTGGCGTTTGGATCAGTCCGAGATCGCGCACCTCGATGGCAGATCCGTCGGCCATGACGGCGGCACGCCGAATGCACGCGATCAGCTCGCGCACATTGCCCGGCCACGTGTAGCTGGCGATGCAAGCTTCCGCAGCCGACGACAGCACGAGGTCCGGCCGGCCCAGCTCATCAGCGAAGCGCTGAAGGAAAAATTTTGCGAGCAGCTGAACGTCTTCGCCGCGCTCACGCAACGGCGGCAGGGCGAGCGTCAACACGTTCAGCCGATAGTACAGATCCTCGCGGAATCGCCGCTCGGCGACGGCTTGACGCAGGTTGATGTTCGTCGCGGCAATGACGCGGGTGTTGATGGTGATCGACTTGCAGCTGCCGACGCGCTCGATCGTTTTTTCCTGAAGAAACCGGAGCAAATGGACCTGCGTTTCCAGCGGCAGATCACCGATTTCATCGAGGAAGACGGTGCCGTTTTCTGCCGCTTCGATGCGTCCGATCTTACGTGTGGCCGCGCCGGTGAATGCACCCTTCTCATAGCCGAAGAGCTCGGAGCTGATCAGCGTGGTCGGAATCGCGCCGCAGTTGATCGCGACAAAGGGTCCATTCTTCCAGGCTGACCGCTCGTGCATTGCGCGCGCGACCAATTCCTTGCCCGTACCGCTGTCGCCAGTGATCAGCACCGGCGCGTTCGACGCGGCGAACCGCCGGATCGAATCGAAAATTCGCATCATTGCCGGGCTGGCGCCGACCATATAACCAGAGAAATCCTCGCCGTCCTCGCGGCCCGATCCCATACGATCGACAGCCTGGGTGCGAGCGCCGGTCGAAATCAGATCGTGCACCCGCTTCCGCAATGCCGGGTCTTGCACGCACAGTTCGAGAAGAAACTTGGAAAGGCCGGCCGCGCCGATGCGGCCGATTTCGTCAACATTGGGAGCGTCGCCGACGTTCGGTTGAATCGCCGCCACTCGATTGGAAAGCATGCGCTGGAAGCCCCCTTGGTTTTTGGCGGTGCGTCGCGTTGAAACACCGGTTTGGTCACCAGATTGTCCACGCATGCACGAAATTGCGACGGTGCATCGGATTCGAGACAAACACAGAGGAATAACCCGAGAGGCCAATAACCGCAGTATTCAAGGCACACCCGGTACCCACGCGGGTAGCGCGAGTATCCCTGCGGCCCTCCGTTGGGATTAATCGTTATCCCCCTCAACAATTGTTCACGAAAAATACACTATGCGCGGCCGCATGGCGGCGTATGCGCCGCCGGGAACACGGCAAGCACGCGCCAGCGATTTCGCGATGTCGATACGGGCTGAAACGGTGTGGCACGCGCGCCGATATCGGCGGGTGCGGCCGCGACGAAGAATTACCGATCTGTGACGCTACTGAATTTCGACCCGATCCGCGTCAGCAGCCAGCGTGCTAGAACAGGTCGAACTTGATCGGAATGCGCAGGATGATCGCGGCGTCCGGCGCCGCTTTGGTCGCGCCGATCTGGATGCCCAGGTTGACCGATGTCCGTTGGCTGAGCTGATACGAGAATCCGAGGTCGAAATCGCCGATGTCAGCGGTCGAGCCTGGGATGCTCGCGCCGTTCTGGGTCGTCGAAAATAGATAGGTCTCTTCGTAGGCCAGGCTGAACGACGCCTTATCGTTGATGCCGAAACCCATGCCAAATGCGCCGCCGATGCCGTCGCCGGGCTTGAGGTTGACCCGTTGGGTCGCGCCGGTCCCGCCGACGCTGGGACTCACGGCCTGCAACGTAACCGTATCGCCGATGTTGTAGATGTATTTGAGATTGCCGAAGAACACGACCGGATCGGACGGATAGATCGCCGTCAAACTCGGCTGAATCGCCCAGAATCCGGTGCCGGTCGGCAGCTGCGTCGGAATGCCGGTGTTGAAGTCCACTGGCACATCGAACGGGCTCTTGCCGGTCGTCGATTTGGCAAGGATGTTGGCGACGAAATAGGGCCAGCCGCCACTGCCATCATTGATCTGGTAGTGAGCGCCGAACTGGATGTCGCCAAGATCATGGCCGTAAGCCGACGTCTGCGTGACAGTGCCGTTCGCGGTCAGCGGCTGGAGCGTAGTGTCGTCGGCGCGATAAACGTAGGGCACCTCGACTTCGGCTTCCAGACGGTCGGTGATGCCGTAGCGACCGCCGAGCGTCGCGGTCCACATGCGGTCGACCAATTGCCGGACGCTCTGCGAGCCGATGGTGATGCCGGGAACGATCGTCAAGCCCTCGATCAGGATCTGGTTGTTCGATGTGTATTGGTATTGAAGGCTCGGCTCGAACGAGAACACACCTTTCGGCGTCAGAACGCCGCCCTGCGAAGCAATACTGGCGTTAGTGATTTCAGGCCTGGTCTCCGGTTCGGTCCGGGTGACCGGTGCCGATGTCCCAGGCGTTTGCGTCTGGTCGCCCTGCGCGGCCTGGGTCGGGAGTGGCGACGCCGACGGCACCGTGAGTGCACGGCCTTCCGGCAGGAAGACTGCGCTCGGCAAACGGAAAAAGGCGTTGCTCACCGCCGGCGTGCGAGCGGCTGCCGTGGCCGGCGGCGCCTGCAGAACCGCCGTCTTCAGAGCATTGATCTGCTGTTGCTGTTGGCGCAATTGGTCTTCTTGCGCCTTGAGTTGTATCAGCTGGTCGTCGAGCTTGTGCTGGGCGTCGTCGAGACGTTGCTGTTGCTGTTGAAGTTGCTGCTCGAGCTGATCGAGGCTTCCCGTTGGGGATGGAACAGCATCATCGGCGATGGCGGTGCCGGCGCCTGCCAACAACACGGCGCAGGCGGAAACGCACGCTAATACCCGCATATTATCCCCCCACAGTCCGGCCAAAAGCAGCCCGCGGCCCGCGGAATCCTGACGGCCCTGTTATGTGACTAGATCACACGCCGAAAAACCGCAGCAAGCTGAATCCACTTGGCTGGTGCGGACTGTCGGTCAGTGTTGCAATCCGGACGAATCGACCAGTTGGCTTCGAAAAGCCTGCATTTCGGCCGTTGCCGCCGCGTTGTATACCAAGCGTAACATCATGTCGGTATTGCTGACATAAATACGGACGCGTGTCCCTGCTTGCGGCACCAGGGTTGGCGTAATCGAACCTAGCGGATCTGAATATTGATCTGATTGACGGATTGGCCACCCGGTGCGGAAACCGACGGGTTCTGCGGTGGCTTCATCTCGTCCCAAAGGACGATGCCGGATTGCGACTGCGCCGCCGGCAACAAGGGCAGAGCGAATGCGGCGCCAGAGCCACGCTGCATCGCCAGGACGTTTTGCGACACCGGCTCGACCGCCGGCACGCCCTCCGGCGGAACCAGCCCGTTGTGTGTCGACGCAACCGCAGGCAAATCGAACGCGAGCTCGATCGTCCCATTGGCGTCGCCGGCGTGCGCCGGCCGGACCCCAGCGACGACGAGCGTCAGCAACAGCAACAGGATTGCAACGCCAAAGTCCAACGCCGTATAGCGCGCGATCCGGATTCTTATGTGTTGCCTTCCACCCATCATCCGTTCTCGTTCAATGGTGCGTCCAGTTGTTCATGTGGATGGTGTTCATGATCTGAAAATTGGTCGTAACCTTCTGCACCGCCTGCTGGAAGCCCTGCGTGGCGACGTTGATCGTCGTGACCGTCTGGATCGAGTGATTGCTCGCCCCGTTTTGCACCAGAGTCTGGATCGTACCGTTGGTGATGTTCGTCACCAACTTGGTTTGGCCGCCGTTGCCGGTGGTCGTGATGCTGAAGCCGTTCGACGGTAGTTGCGAAATATTTTCCGTCGTCGTCCCGCTCGGCGTGGTCTGCGTCACGGTGAAGTTGTTCTGGATGCCGCTGACGCTCAGCGCGTTCTGGAGCGTGTTATCGATGAACTGCTGAACTTCGACGCCGAAATTGACCATCGCGCCGTTCGGAAGAAAGAAGCCGCCGCGTTGCTTGTCGAGTTCGGCCGTCGATAGGACGGGCTCGTCGGCAAACGCAACCAGCATCTCGCGCGTCTCCTTGGCAAACGCCGCGGACGGCGCAATCACCATGGGCGCACCTGTACCCACCAAGACGGCGCCCAAGACAATCGCGCTCACTTCCCTCCGGCCTGCAAGCTTGGACCTGAGCTGGCTGTGACGCGCGGTCTGTTCCATGTTTGGGGCCCCTTGTCTCTGAACGTTGGCCTAATAAAAGGTGTTACGCCCTGGCAGCGACAGCATGAATGTCGCCAAGTTCGTCATGCCACGGGCCGCGTCGAGCGGCGCCCGCGGCTGGACGTCCCAATCCGAATCGCGATTGAACGTCGCGCGGGCTTCCTGGATGTGGTCGAGAACGACGAAGAAGATTCCGTTCCAGTGCTTCTGGAAATCTTCCGTCGACATCGCGCGAGTGCCGGACGCGGGATCCGCCAACAGCACGCGACCGTCGCGGATACCTTCGACGATGACGAAGTGCAGGTAGCCTTCGCGGTTCACCAGCACAAGCGCGGGCACATTCGCCTTGATGAGGCGATCGAGCGATGAGCGGAAGCCATTCGACGGAATGTTGCGGCGCGCGAGATATTGCTGCATGTCAAGCATGGAGAAGCCCTCACGCTTGATCTTCGCCTTGTCGCCATGTTCCCACATGTCGGCGAAGACGGTCGTTTCCTTCGTCGGCATGTTGTAGTGATAGGACAACAGCGTCGCGAGCGCGGCTGAGCCGCAGCTGAAATCGTATTGCTGACGGATGACCGAGCGGAATTTAAGCTCCTGGAGCGTCGTCAGATGGACGTGATACGTGCCACCGGTATCGCTATAGCTCAGCTCGCCAGCCGAAGCCGGCCGCGGCACGCCACCGATGCCAACGAGGACGGCGAGCCCCGCCGCGCCGAGCGCGTGGGTGAATGCAATCCGCTTGCCGACCATTATCGTCTCCGTGCGTTGCGGTCGTTTTTCCCGCGCTGTTCTCAGTGCAGGCTGATGTTCACCACCACTTCGGTCTGAATGGCGACGTTATTGCCGGTGTTCTGCACCGCCGTGGCGATGCCGGTCGCGTTGCCGAAGCCGCCGAAGCTGTTCGAACTCAGGTTGGCGCCGATGTTGACGCCGTTCACGGTGGCGACCTGGCTGGCATCGATCGTTTGATCGGCCGCCGTGCCGCCACGCTGTGCGGCGAGATCGCTGGCGCCGACGCTCTGGCCATTACCGAGAATCGAACCGAGTTCCTCGGCCCGCACCGGAACCGTGACGCTTGCCGCCACCAGAACCGCCGCCAGCACGAAGGACGCAACCGCTTGGATCGAATTCATGGGTCGTCGCTCCTTATTGAAACCACTCTTGAACGTGGTCCCCAGGGTCGTGAAACCCTGGGGACGCACCATTCAAGTCGCCGTTACTTGCCGCTGTGGATGACCGCCGCGACCGTGTTGGACGACTGCAACAGCGAGTTGTTGCCGTTGTTCTGGCTGATGTTGATCAGACCAGTGCCGCCAACGCTGGCGATGTAGTTGGACGAACCAACCGGAGCCTCGGCGTTGTTCCAGGTCTTCTCGTGCGAGAATTCGCCTTCGAACGAGAATTTCCCCTCGGAGCCCTTGACCTCGATGTCAGCCGAGGATTCCGAGCTGCCGGACCGCGTCTCGGCCTTGGCACCGATCGACTTGTTGCCTTCGACCGAGCCGAACTGCGCGCTCACCGCAAGCGCGGTGTTGGCAGTGATGTCAGCCGTATTGGTCGAGCAAGCGCAGCTGTCCAGGATCGCGCCGAGCGTGTTGGCGTCCTGAAGCTGGCTGTTGGCGCCGTTGTTCTGCTGCACGTTGATGAGGCCCGTGCCGTTGATCGCGCCGGTGTCGTTGCTGCCAACCGTGCCTTTGGCGAAGTTGTCTTCGACTTCACCCGCCTGGACCGACGCCGCAACCGCGGTGCTGGCATTCAGGAACGAGTTGTCGCCACCATGGTCGTGGCCATCGCCATCCGCCCATGCATTCGTACCGAAGCTCAGACCCACGAGAAGGGCCGAAGCCGCAACCAGAAGATGCTTCTTCATTACTGATCTCCTTGCGTTAGGGTTTCGGTCTAGCGACCGACCAAAAAAGCCGTCGAAGCTCGCGTGGTGTCGCGCCCCGGAGTCCTGCCGGCACAATCTCAATCGCAAGACGCGTGCCAAGCCGCGCGGCGG
>DATEMD010000065.1:0-14700 GCA_035275845.1 Allostellaceae bacterium
GGCACGGAGGGTGAGCCGGTATTCGGCGCGCGATGTGAACATGCGATAGGGTTCGCTTGTTCCACGTGAAACAAGGTCGTCGATCAGCACGCCGATATAGGCGCTCGCGCGATCAAGGACGAATTCTCGGCTGCCGCCCGCAGCCGTCAGCGCGGCGTTGACGCCAGCGATCAAGCCCTGCGCCGCCGCCTCCTCATAGCCGGTCGTGCCGTTGATCTGGCCGGCCAAGAAAAGCCCAGGAATCCTGCGGGTTTCGAGGGTTGGCCGGAGTTCGCGCGGATCGACGAAATCGTACTCGATGGCATAACCCGGCCGAACCATACAGGCGTGTTCAAGGCCCGGGATTGTCGTCAGCAACTCGGCCTGAATTGCTGCCGGCAGCGAGGTCGAAATGCCGTTGGGATAGACCGTATCGTCGTCGAGCCCTTCCGGCTCGAGGAAAATCTGGTGCCGCTCGCGTTCGGCAAAACGCACCACCTTGTCCTCGATCGACGGGCAATAGCGCGGCCCGACGCTGTCGATCTGACCGGAATACATCGGCGCGTGGTGCAGATTGGCGCGGATCAGCGCGTGGGTCGCCGGCGTCGTCGCGGTGATATGGCAGACAATCTGGCGAGTCGTGATGCGCTGGGTCAGGAAAGAAAACGGCTCCGGCGGGTCGTCGCCTGGCTGGGCTTCGAGCGCGGACCAATCGATGGTCTTGCCATCAAGTCGCGGCGGCGTACCGGTCTTGAGCCGGCCGAGGGCAAAACCGGCCAGCATCAGGCTCTGCGCCAGGCGGACCGATGGCGCCTCGCCAACCCGGCCGGCTGCGGTTTTGGCCTCGCCGATATGGATGAGCCCGCGCAGGAAGGTGCCGGTGGTGATCACGACGGCGCCGGCCGAAACCCTCGCGCCGTCGCCAGTTTCAACCCCGGTGCAACGGCCCGCACTGTCGAATATCAGCGCCGCCGCCTCGCCTTCGCGGATCTCAAGACCTGGCCGCGCCGCGAGCAGATCCTGCACGGCCTGGCGATAGAGTTTGCGGTCGGCCTGGGCCCGCGGGCCGCGAACTGCCGGGCCCTTGCTGCGGTTGAGCATGCGGAACTGGATGCCGGCCCGGTCGATGGCGCGCGCCATCAGCCCATCCAGGGCATCAATTTCCCGAACCAGGTGCCCCTTGGCCAGGCCACCAATGGCCGGGTTGCAGGACATTTCACCGATGGTCGACCGACGATGCGTCAGCAATAATGTGCGTGCGCCGAGTCGCGCCGACGCATCGGCAGCCTCACAGCCGGCGTGGCCGCCGCCGATGACAATCACGTCGTACCGGTGCATCGCGGCAATCTACGGATGGCGCGGCAGCGAGTAAAGCCGAGCGCGGCAGGTGTTTCACGTGGAACACTGTTTTGGACCAACGATCCCGTTCTAGTAATACGAAATAGTATTTTGCCGAATCCCAATATCTTGAGAGTTCATGGAGACGTCACACAGTCACCGGCCAATATTAACCCGCGCTGGCAAGCCATGATCGAAATCTGGTAAGCCGAGATCGATTCGACCTCGGAACGTCTCGCGAACTAATACTATATGATGTGGTATTAACGCTGTTAAATCACGAAATGTTCGTGTTTTTGGCTCACTTTCACTTACCGATACAGAACTCGCGGAACACGACATCGAGCAAGTCTTCGACGCCGACTCGGCCGGTGATGCGGCCCAGTGCTTGCACGGCCTGACGCAACTCTTCGGCGGCGAGTTCGGGCGCGCCGACCCGCGGATAGCGATCAAGCGCCGCGCACGCGGCTTCGAGTGCCTGGCGATGGCGGGCGCGCGTGATCAGCGGCGCCGACTCGTTGCCGAAACGCCGCGCAATCTCGGTGCCGAGCCGCGCCTCGAGCGCGCCGATGCCCGCGCCGGTTGCCACCGAAATTTTTACCGCCGCGCCAGCACCGAGCGCGTCGGCCCACGCCGCGTCATCAAGGGATGCGAGATCCATCTTGTTCGCGACGACGACGGTATCGCTGTCGATGAATGCGGCGAGCGAATTCTTTTCCTTGGGCTTGGTCGCGTCGACGACGACGAGCTTCAAATCCGCGGACGCGGCGCGCGCGCGCGCGCGGCGTACGCCCTCTTCCTCGATCGCATCGCGTGCATCGCGCAAGCCGGCGGTGTCTGCCAACATCACCGGAAATCCTGCGAGATCGAGCGCGACTTCGATGACGTCGCGCGTCGTGCCGGCGGTCGCGGCGGTGATCGCCACCTCGCGCCGTGCCAACGCATTCACCAGACTCGACTTGCCGGCGTTGGGCGGACCGAGCACGGCGACAGCGAGGCCATCGCGCAACCGCTCGCCGCGATGGCCATCGCCCAAAAAAGTCGTGATTTCACCTTTGATTTCAGCCAGTTGCGCAGCAACCGCAGCGGCGAGATCGGCTGGCAAGCCTTCGTCGGGAAAATCGATTTCGGCTTCGACGCGCGCCTGCGCGCGCAACAAACGCGTGCGCCAAGCTTCGTAAAGTCGGCCAGCTTCGCCCGCTATTTGACGCAGCGCCTGGCGTCGTTGCGCCGCCGTCTCGGCTGCGACCAGATCGGCGATGCCTTCGGCTTCGGTCAGGTCGAGCTTGCCGTTGAGGAACGCGCGGCGCGAAAACTCGCCGGGCTCGGCCAGCCGCAAGCCCGGTTGCGCAGCCAGCGCGTCGAGCAGCGCTGACGCCACGGCGCGGCCGCCGTGCACGTGCAGTTCGGCGACGTCTTCGCCCGTCAGGCTGCGCGGCGCGGGAAAGAACAACGCGATACCGCGATCGATGAGCTCGCCGCTGCGCGGGTCGCTGAAGCGCGTGACGAGCGCGCGGCGCGGCGTGGGCAGTTGCCCAGCCAGCGCACACAACGCGGCGCCAGCCTGCGGCCCGGAAAGCCGCAGCAGCGCAACGCCGGCGCGGCCGGGCGCCGTGGCAAAGGCGTAAATCGTGTCACCGTCCATAAGCCGGGCGAGTGTGATGCAAAAGGCGGATCGCGGGGATATATAAGTTGTTCGTCAGCCGCGCAGCCGCCGCACAAGAGCCGCACCGCAGCCAGACCGCAGGAGGACGCTCATGTCGGTGCAGTCGCTGTTGAGTTACGCCCTCACCGTGCCCGAGCTCAAGGCCGGCCAGAAATTCTACACGACCTTCGGCCTGACGGCCGGCGAGCGCGACGGCGCTCTCGCCTTCCGTTGCGACGGCCGCGACCAGGACCAGGTGTTCCTGGTTGAGGGCAAGAAAAAGCGGCTCAACCATTTGCGGTTTGGCAGCGACGACAAGGGCATTGCCGCCATCCGCGCGCGCATGCAGCAACGCGGCATCGAGGAGATCGACGCGCCGCATAACGCCTTCGGCGGCGGCCTGTGGCTCGAGGATCCGGACGGTCATGCGGTTAACGTGCGGCCGGAAAGCCCAAAGCCGTGGCGTGCGGCGCCGGCTTTCGCCATCAACTCGCCCGGCCATTACCAACGCACCGGCCAGCGCGGCGCGCCAACGCGCCACCCGGCGCGGCCCCACCGCCTCGGTCATGTGCTGCTGCACACGCCGCGGCTCGATCCGATGGTCGCGTTCTACACCGAAACGCTCGGCATGAAGGTGACCGACCGCGTGCCCGGCATCATTTCGTTCCTGCATTTGCCGGGCGGCGGCGACCATCACGTCGTCGCGCTTTTGGCCGATGCGCGATCGGGCTTCCACCACGCCAGCTTCGAGGTCGCCTCGCCCGACGAGATCGGCCTCGGCGCGCAGCAGGTCATGGGCGCCGGCTACAAGAACGGCTGGGGTTTCGGCCGGCACGTGCTCGGCTCGAACTTCTTCCACTATCTGCGCGACCCGTGGAACAGCCTGGCCGAATATTTCTGCGATATCGACCAGATCCCAGCCGATGGCTCATGGCGGGCGGAAGATCATCCGCCCGAGGACTCGCTCTATCTTTGGGGGCCGGAGCCGGGCGACTTCGCGCTCAATTTCGAGGAGGCATGAGCGCCAACGCGCTGGCGCGCGAGACCAGTCCCTATCTGCTGCAGCATCGCGACAACCCGGTGCATTGGCAGCCGTGGGGACCGGCGGCACTCGCGCGTGCGCGCCAAGAGGATAAGCCGATCCTGCTCTCGGTCGGCTACGCCGCCTGCCACTGGTGCCATGTCATGGCGCACGAGAGCTTTGAGAATCCCGAGATCGCGGCGCTAATGAACGAGCGCTTTGTCAGCGTCAAGGTCGACCGCGAGGAACGGCCCGATCTCGACGCGATCTATCAGCACGCGCTCATGTTGATGGGCGAACAGGGCGGTTGGCCGCTGACCATGTTCCTGACGCCGGCGGGCGAGCCGTTCTTCGGCGGCACCTATTATCCGCCGACGGCCCGCTGGGGCCGGCCGGGCTTTCCCGAGGTGCTGCGCGCGGTGTCCGGCGCCTACGGACGCGAGCGCGACAAGCTGATGCAGCACGCCGGCGCGCTCAAAGCCGAGCTCGGCAAGCTTGCCACGCCGGCGGCCGGTACCGGCATTCCGGCCGAACTGCCGCTCAAGGCCGCCGAAGCGCTGATGCGCGCGGTCGACGGCGTCAACGGTGGCATCGGCGTGGCGCCCAAGTTTCCGCAGGCGCCGCTGCTCGATCTGCTCTGGCGCGGTTGGAAGCGCGGCAAGAATCCGGCGTTGCGCGACGCCGTGCTGCTGACCCTCGATCATATTGGACAGGGCGGCATCTATGACCATGTCGGCGGCGGCTTCGCGCGCTATTCGACCGACGCGCGCTGGCTGGTGCCGCACTTTGAAAAGATGCTCTACGACAATGCCCTGCTGATCGGGCTGCTCACCGAGGCTTGGCGCGAAATGCACCGGCCGCTTTATGCGGCGCGCGTCGCTGAAACGGTGGCCTGGCTCGAACGCGAGATGCGCCTATCTGACGGCGGCTTTGCCTCGAGCCTCGATGCCGACAGCGAGCACGAGGAAGGCAAGTTCTACGTCTGGTCGGAAGCCGAAATCGACGCGCTGCTCGGCGACCGCGCGGCGCGCTTCAAGGACATCTACGACGTCACACCGGCGGGCAACTGGGAAGGCCACGCCATCGTCAACCGGCTCCATCATCTCGACTGGCGCGGCGATGATGAAGAGGCCGGCTTCGTCCGCGATCGCGCGGCGCTGCTCAAGGCGCGTGGATCACGCGTGCGGCCTGGGCTCGACGACAAGGCGCTGGCTGACTGGAACGGCTTGCTGATCACGGCGCTGGTTGAGGCCGCAGTCACCTTTAACCGGCCGGAGTGGCTTGCGCTGGCGGCTGACGCCTTCGATTTCGTCGTCCGGTCACTCGGCGACCACGACCGGCTCAAGCATTCCTTCCGCGCCGGCCGCGCCGCGCATGCCGGCATGCTCGACGATTACGCCCAGATGATCCGCGCCGCGCTGACGCTCTACGAAGCGACCGGTGATACCGGCTATCTCGATCACGCCCGGCGCTGGCAGGCGGTCGCCGACGCGCATTTCTGGGACAAGACCGGCGGCTATTGCTACACCGCCGACGACAGCGAAAGCCTGATTGTGCGGACCAAGCCAGCCTATGACGGGCCGGTGCCGGCGGCCAACGGCGTCATGGCACAGAATCTGGCGCGGCTCTTTTATCTCACCGGCGAGGCGCGCTTTCGCGAGCGCGCCGAGGCGCTCTTCGCCGCCTTTGCCGGTGAAGTCGCGCGCAATCCTATCGCGCACGCCGCATTGCTGGCGGCGCGCGATGCGCTCGACCACGGTTTACAGATCGTCGTTACTGGCACGCGCGGCGTGCCGGAGACCGACGCGCTCGTCGACGCGGTATTCGCGATCAGCCTGCCCAATCGGGCGCTGACGGTCGTGCCGCCCGGCGGTAAACTGCCGGATGGCCACCCGGCGCACGGCAAGGGTCCCGTCGCCGGCCGCGCCACCGCCTATATATGCGAGGGACCGACATGCTCCCTGCCGATCACGACCCCGGACGCGTTGCGCCAAGCGCTGGCGACGCGCTGAAGCGCCTGCCGCTCGACAGCCCGTTCGGTTTCCTGACCGTGGTCGAACGCGACGGCAAGATCGTCGCGCTCGAATGGGGCGGCCGCGCCAGCGGCAAGCCCGACGCCGTGCTGGTCGAAGCCAAGCGCCAGCTCGAACAATATTTCGCCAAGAAGCGCACCCACTTCGACCTGCCGCTCGCGCCCGCCGGCAGCGATGACGAGAAACGCCTGTGGGAACGAATGACCAAAATTCCTTACGGCCAGACCGCAACCTATGGCGACTTGGCGCGCGAGCTCGGCCAGATGCCGCGGGTGCTTGGCCAGGGCTGTGGCCGCAATCCGATTCCAATCATCATTCCCTGCCACCGCGTGGTCAGCGCCGACGGCGCGCTCACCGGCTATAGCGCGCCGGGCGGCGTCGAAACCAAGCGCCGCCTGCTGCAATTCGAAGGCGCATTGCTGCTATAACGCCGGTCACGGCGGATTGCGGTCATGGAATTGCGCATCGCGTTCTTCGGCGACAGTTTCGTCAACGGCCAGGGCGATCCCGACACCTTGGGTTGGGTCGGCCGCGTCGGCGCCGCCGCGATGGCGCGCGGCCACGACGTCACGATCTACAACGGCGGCATCCGCGGCGATACGAGCGCCGGCGTGCGCGATCGTTGGCACGACGAAGCCATGCGCCGGCTGCCAGCCGATCATCCGCGCGGACTGGTCTTCTCGTTCGGCGTCAACGATTGCCTCGACACCGCCGACCGGCGCGCGCTCGAACCGACGGCGTCGCTCGCCAATGCCCGGCAAATCCTTGCCGATGCCAAGGCGCTGGCACCGATCCTAATGATCGGCCCGGCGCCCATCGCGGAGGCCGCGGCCAATGTGCGGGTGAAAGCGTTGAGCGCCAATTTCGACGCGCTCTGCCGCACGCTGGCGATACCGTTCCTCGACATTTTCGCGCCGCTGCAATCGGCGCCGGCGTGGATGGACTCGCTCGCCGACGGCGCCCATCCCGGTCGCGACGGCTATCGGGCGCTCGCTGACTTGGTCGACTGCTGGCCACCATGGCGCGCATGGCTGCCTTGACCGCGGCCGGCGCCGATGACAAGCCGCGGCCGCCCGGCTAGGCTTGCCGCCAATAAACGCAACGGGAGGCATCATGGCCGAAGTCACGGTCCGCGCCGCGGATGGCGGCAGTTTTTCCGGTTATCTCGCGACGCCCAAATCCGGCAAGGGTCCGGGTGTCGTCGTCATCCAGGAGATTTTCGGCGTCAATGCGGTGATGCGTCAGATCACCGACGGTCTTGCCGGCCAAGGTTTCACTGCCTTCTGCCCCGATCTGTTCTGGCGCTTCAAACCCGGCATTCAGATCACCGACAAGACCGAAGCCGAATGGAAGCTGGCGGTCGGCTATTTCCAGCGCTTCGACGTCGACAAAGGCGTCGAGGATCTGAAGGCGTCGCTCGCCGTTCTGCGCCAGCATCCGGCGTGCAGCGGCAAGGCCGGCGCGGTCGGCTTCTGTCTCGGTGGCAAGCTCGCCTATCTGATGGCGACGCGCACCGATGTCGATTGCAGCATCGGCTACTACGGCGTCGGCATCCAGGACGCGCTCGGCGAGGCCAAGAACATCAAAACCTCGCTGTTGCTTCACGTTGCCGGCAAGGACGAGTTCGTGCCGCCGCCGGCGCAGGAAAAGATCCACGCCGGCCTCAAAGGCAATGCACACGTGACGATGTACGATTATCCCAATTGCGGCCACGCCTTCGCCCGGCCCGGCGGCGCGCATTGGGACCAGACCGCCGCCGATCAGGCCGGCAAGCGCAGCCTCGAATTCTTCCACCACCACCTCGACGGCTGAGCGACCCCGACACTCAAACCCGAGGAGACGATCGATGCCGCATGCCATACGCTTCCATCAGAACGGCGGGCCCGAAGTCCTCAAATGGGAAGAGGTCCAAGTCGGCAAACCCGGTCCCGGCGAGGCGCGCGTGCGCCATACCGCTGTCGGTTTGAACTTCATGGACATTTACAACCGCACGGGCATCTATCCATCGCCGCTGCCGAGTGGTCTCGGCGCCGAAGGCGCCGGCGTGGTCGAAGACGTCGGCCCGGGCGTCACGGATCTCAAGGCTGGCGACCGTGTCGCCTATGGCAACGGGCCGCTTGGCGCCTATTCAGAGGTCCGCGTCATGCCGGCCGACCGGATTCTGGTGCTGCCGAAAGGCATCGACGACAAAGCTGCGGCGGCGATGATGCTCAAAGGCCTCACCGCGCAATACCTGTTGCGTCGCACCTACCGCGTGAAGCCGGGCGACACCATCCTGTTCCACGCTGCCGCCGGCGGCGTCGGTCTGATCGCCGGTCAATGGGCGAAGCATTTGGGCGCGACCGTGATCGGCACGGTGTCGAGCGACGACAAGGCCAAGCTCGCGAAGGCGCACGGCTACGACCACGTCATCAACTACACCAAAGAGGACTTCCAGAAGCGCGTGGTCGAGATCACCGGCGGCAAGAAAGTGCCTGTGGTCTATGATTCGGTGGGCAAGGACACGTTCATGAAATCGCTCGACTGTCTCGCGCCGCTGGGCCTATGCGCGCTGTTCGGCGCCAGCTCGGGCGCGCCGGAACCACTCAATCTCGGTCTCCTGTCGGCGAAGGGGTCGCTCTATGTCACGCGACCGACACTCAACACCTACGCTGCCAAGCGCGAAGATCTGGTCGCCGGCGCCAAGGAGCTGTTCGACGTCGTGTCGAAAGGCATCGTCAAGATAGAGGTCAACCAGACCTATCCGCTGAAGGACGCGGCCAAGGCGCACACCGACCTCGCGGCACGCAAGACCACCGGCTCGACGGTGTTTACGGTTTAGCCGCCGGACAGTCGGCACCGGCAATCAGGATGTCCTCGTCGCCGGCGCGACAACGCGCGGCGTGGTCGAAATATGCGCCGAACTGCTTTGCCAACGCATCGACCACATTAGGCTCGGCGCTGCGGAGCGCGATGCAGGGATATTGCTGGACAAGCGTCGCCGCCGGCACCGCGCCATCCCAATTCTCGATCGGTCCACGCCAGGGCTCGACGAAATAATCGTTCGGCGGCATGAGCGCCTTTAATTGCGCGGCGTAGCGTTGGCCAGCAAAGCTGTCGTTGTAAAACCAGGCCGCCGACGGCGCCGACGCCATGAAATCATAGACATGGGCGCAGCGCGGGAGATCGCGCGCCAGATCGATCGCCTGCGCACCCGCGGCGCGGCGGCGCATTTCGGCGTCCTGGCCAATGAAGGCAATGCCCTGCGCGACGACGATCGCCGCCAGCACCAGCGCGCCAATGCGGCCGGCAAGAAACGGCGACAGCCGCCCGCTTTCGCTCACGACAAACCATGCCAGGCCCAGCACCGGACCGGCCAATTCAAGCGCCGGCAGGATGTAGTGGCCGCTCGGATGTTTGGCGACCAACGCGATCTGCACCAGTTGCGCCGTCAACAACGCAAGCAGAAGACGCGCACCCGGCGTGCCGCGGCGGCCGACAATCAGGGCAACAACACCGGCAGCGAACGCTGCCAGGAACAATGGCCGTGCGAAGAACAGCTTGGCGAAGTGGTGCGGATAGGTCGCCCAGGCGACAACGGTCTGCGGCCCGTGGCCGTAGGCGCCACTGCCTTTCGCCAGCGCGGTGAACCAAACCACCATCGGCGCCAAGTTGGGAATCTCGGGCACCATCCACAGCGCGAATAGAATCGCCGCCGCCACGACATACGCGACGCGACGCGAGCCGCTCCGCATAGCGATCAGCGGCGCCAGCCCCAGCGGCGCAAAGGTGATCTTGCACGCGACGCCGAATGCGACCGCGAAGGCCATGCCGAGAAGACTGACGGTCCGCGGCACGACGGCGTCCTCGACCATCGTTGCCACCAGCAGCGCGACCGCGCCGAGCAGCAACGGCTCGGGCTCGACTTCGATCCCGTGTTTGAGAGCCAGCATGGTGATGAACGGCGCCAGCTGCGCGAACATCGCCGGCAACAAGCTGTCGGCGCGCCGCCGGATGCATGCACCCATCAACCACAACATCGCGGCGTCGAACACGAGCATCGCGTCGCTGGCGCGGGTCAGGATCGTCTCCGCGTCCTTGAGCCGCGCCGCAGCCGGCGTGAACCAGGCGGCCGCCGCGACCGCGAGCTGCACCGGCACGCCCGGATGCTGGAAGTCGGCCGGTGGCGCGTGCTGAAGGATGTTCAGCCCGCCGACAAGAAAGAAATAGCTCGGGTCGAGGTTGAACCACAGCCAATACGGCACGCCATGGTTGCGCAGGACCAGCTCGGCGGCGAGAAATGCCAGCGGCAGAAGGAGCAGCGCCGGCGCGCGCAGGATTCTCATTCGACTGCCGGCCGCGCCAACGCGTTAAGACTTGCGCCCGGCTTGATGAGCGTCCGCAGCGACGCGCCGTCGCTCGGCAGCACGCGGCCGGTCAAGGTCGCCAACCGATAGCCCATTGTCGCAAGCGATGCCGCGAGGCTCTCGACGCTGTCGCCCTCTTCGGCGAGCTGATGCGGCGATACCTCAAGCACGACAAGCGGGCGAAACCGCGCAAAGGTTTCGCGTCCACCGTGCAACACGCTGCGCTCATGCCCGTCGACGTCGAGCTTGAGGAAGTCGAGCCGGTCGATCTTCGCGCTAGCAACGTAATCGTCGAGCGTTGTGACATGAGCGCCGCTCGCCGCTATTTTGCGGCCGCCATGGAGTTGGTGGACCTCCCCGGCGCCTGCAAGCGGCCAGCTCGAATAGAGCGGCGGCGCGGTGGCGGCCGATTGCGCCATCAGCATCGCGGGCACGATCGTCACCCGCTTCCTCAATTCGGGATTGAGCTCCAGGTTGGCGGCAAGCTTGGCGCGCGCCCACTCCGTTGGCTCGAAGGCGTGGACGCGGCCCGTTCCGCCGACGGCGCGTGCAAGATGCAACGTGTGGGCGCCGACATTGGCGCCAATGTCGAATGCGACGTCGCCGTGTTTTATCAGCCGCGCATAGGCGGCGACTGTTGCCGGCTCGAACGCGCCCAACAGCCAAATGGCGAAGTCGATGCCCTCGCGCAGATCAAGATTCCAGGCGATACCGCGGCGGCGTGCGCTCGTCTGCGGCCCCTTGCGACAGGCACGGCGGCCAAACATCACCGCCCTTTGCGCGGCGCGCGCGAGCGCGATTTTGCGACGGGTTGTCAGCATCAGGCCACCCGGTCGCCGGGCTTACGTGTTCATCGCCTCGAAGAAGTCGGCGTTGTTCTTGGACTGCTTGAGCTTGTCGATCAGGAACTCGAGCCCGTCCATCGGACCCATCGGCATCAGCACGCGGCGCAGCACCCACATCTTGGCGAGAACCGCCTTGTCGACCAGCAATTCCTCCTTGCGGGTGCCCGACTTGGTGATATCGACCGCCGGGAAGGTGCGTTTATCGGCGACCTTGCGGTCGAGCACGATTTCCGAATTACCGGTGCCCTTGAACTCTTCGAAGATCACCTCGTCCATGCGCGAGCCGGTGTCGATCAGCGCGGTGGCGATGATGGTGAGCGAGCCGCCTTCCTCGATGTTGCGCGCGGCGCCGAAGAACCGCTTCGGCCGCTGCAACGCGTTGGCGTCGACGCCGCCGGTCAGCACCTTGCCCGAGCTGGGCACGACAGTGTTGTAGGCGCGCGCCAGGCGCGTGATCGAATCCAGCAGGATCACGACGTCGCGCTTGTGTTCGACCAGGCGCTTGGCTTTCTCGATCACCATCTCGGCGACCTGGACGTGCCGCACCGCCGGCTCGTCGAAGGTCGACGACACGACCTCGCCTTTGACCGAGCGCGCCATGTCGGTGACTTCCTCCGGCCGCTCATCGATGAGCAGGACGATGAGGTAGACCTCTTTGTTGTTCGCCGCGATGGCGTGGGCGATGTTCTGCATCATCACCGTCTTGCCGGTCCGCGGCGGCGAGACAATCAGCGCGCGCTGGCCCTTGCCCAGCGGCGTGATCAAATCGATGACGCGTGTCGTCAGATCCTTCTTGGTCGGATCGTCGAGCTCGAGCTTGAGCTTCTCGTCGGGATAAAGCGGCGTCAGATTGTCGAAGTTGACGCGGTGGCGCAGCTTCTCGGGGTCGTCGAAGTTGATCTTGTTGACCTTCAACAGCGCGAAATAACGCTCGCCGTCCTTGGGCGAACGGATCTGCCCTTCGACCGTGTCGCCGGTGCGCAAGCCGAACCGGCGGACTTGGCTCGGGCTGACATAGATGTCGTCGGGCCCGGGCAGGTAGTTGGCCTCGGGGCTCCTGAGGAAACCGAATCCGTCCTGCAGGGTTTCGAGCACGCCGTCGCCGTAGATCGCCTGGTCCTTGTCGGCCATCGTCTTGAGAATGGCGAACATCAATTCCTGTTTGCGCAGGCTGGAGGCGTTTTCGATCTGGAGCTCCTCGGCGTGGGCGAGGAGATCGGCGGGGGTTTTGCGCTTGAGTTCCTGGAGGTTCATCGGTTGCGGCTTTCGCAAGTAAAAACGGCGGCGGGAGGGGTGCGGCCCGTGGGCCGGAAGGATCGGTTCACCGGAAGAGCGGACGGTCCTGGCTCAGGCCGCGCGCGGATCAGCGATGCAGATGAAGAGACGAGAGCCGGAGACAGGCCGGCCTTCCGTCCAATCCCTTAGCCAAAACCGGCGTCTGAGTCAAACCCGCTTTGGGCGCGCGCCCGGCTAAAACGGCTTTACCACCGCCAGGATGACGATGCCGATCAGCAGCACCGTCGGCACTTCATTGATCGCGCGATAAAAGCCGGCGCTGTGCGGCCGCGCGTCGGCGGCGAAGGCGCGGCGCCAGCGGCCGAAGATCGTATGCAGCCAGGTCATCGCCGCGACCAGCAGCAGCTTGGCGTAGAGCCAGAACATCGTCCACACGACGACGCCGGTGAGCGTCAGGCCGATGCCGAAAATCCACGTCGCAACCATCGCCGGCGTCATGATCGCGCGGTAAAGCCGCCGCTCCATGGTCTTGAACGTCTCCGAGGTCGGCGAGCCCGGCTCGCTGCCAGCATGGTAGACGAAGAGCCGCGGCAGATAGAGCATGCCGGCCATCCAGGCGATAACGCTCAGGATGTGCAGCGCCTTGAGCCACGGGTAATAGGGCGCGAGCACACTCATGGCGCCGCCATCGCCGGACATTGGCTGAAACCTTCCGGGCAATTGCGCCGGCCAGCGCCCGCCGCAGGCGCCGCGCGCACCAGCCGGGCGAGACCGCCGATGAACTCGGGAGCCACGCCGACCGTCGGTGCACGGTGATAGAACGGCACGCCGGCGGCGCGCGCGAGCTTGCGGTAATCGCGATCGAGCTCGACCAGCGTCTCGGAATGCTCGGAGACAAACGCGATCGGCGCGATAACCACGCCGACGCTGTCGGCACCGGCCTGGCGGATCTCATGCTCGGTCGACGGGCTCAGCCATTTGAGCGGCCCAACGCGGCTCTGATAGCAGACGCGCATGTCGAGCTCGGGTCGCCGCACGGCGGCGCGTACCGCGCCGGCAGTGGCCTCGACCTGCCATTGATAGGGATCGCCGCGCTGGAGCACGCGCAACGGTAGCCCATGCGCCGACAGCAGCACGCGCGCCTTGGCTCCCGCCGGCACGTTGGCAAGCTCTGCGACGATGCCGCGCGCCGCGGCGGTCGCGAACCCGCGCTCGGTGGGGTAACAGCAGACGACGCGCTCCCTGGCCTTGAGACCGATCTTGGCCGCAGCTTCGCGCCAGTCAGCGAGTGACGACCCCGTGGTCGTGCCGGAGAATTGTGGGTAGAGCGGGAGCAGTACGATCTCGTCCGGTTGCCAGGCCTTCACCTCGGCGGCGGTGGCATTGGCGCGCGGATGCCAATAGCGCATGGCGATGAAGACGCGATAACCGTCGCCAAGTGTGGCGCGCAGCGCCTCGGCCTGCGCCCGCGTGTTGGTGCGCAGCGGCGAGGCGTTGCCGATCTGGGCATAGATCTGTCGCGTCAGCGGCGCGCGCCGATGCGCAATGCTGCGCGCCAACAGCCACCGCAGCGGGTTTGGCAAAGCGATGATCGCCGGGTCGTAGAACAAGTTGAAAAGGAAGGGCTTCACCGCGGCCGAGGAATCCGGACCGCCCAGGTTGAACAGCACGACCGCCGTTCGCGTCATGACCCCCCGCGCACCAGCTGCACCAGCCGCTCGACATGCGCGAGCGGCGTTTCCGGCAGGATGCCATGACCAAGGTTGAAGACGAAAGGCCGGCCGCAAAGCGCCGTCAGGATATCGCCGACGGCGCGATCGAGCGCCGCACCGCCGGCCACCAAGAGCGCCGGATCGAGATTGCCCTGCACCGGGCCGTTCGCTTGGAGCGTGCGTGCCTGTGCGAGCGAAACGTTCTGGTCGATGCACAGGGCGTTGACGCCGGTTTCGGCGAAATAAGCTTCGTAGAGCGGACCGGCATTGCGCGGAAAGCCGATGACTGGGGCCTGGGGATGACGGGCATGGATTGCGGCAACGATCCGCCGCGTTGGTGCGACGACAAAGCGCCTGAACTGCTCCGGCGGCAACAACCCGGCCCAACTATCGAAGATCTGTACCGCATCGGCACCAGCGTCGATCTGCGCGATCAGATGCGCGGCCGTTGCGTCACTCAATCGCGTAATGATTGCATCGAGCGCCGCCGGACTGTCGTTCGCGAGGGTTCGTGCCTTCGTGAACTGCGTCCGGCCGCTGCCATC
>DATEMD010000066.1:0-12015 GCA_035275845.1 Allostellaceae bacterium
AGGGTTGCCGTGAGGCGACTGATAGGCGCCGAAATAGTGATCGAAGCTGCGATTTTCTTGATAGATCACGACGATGTGGTCGATCTTCTCGCGCAGCAGCTGCAGATCGGGCGCAGCGGATTCGGCAGCGCGCACCAATGGCGCCAACCGCGTATCGAGCAGGGCAGCGCCGCTAGCGGCCGCGACTGACTTGAGAAAATTCCGTCGGCCCTGCCTCAAGATTGTCATCGCTGTCCCCATCGTGCCGCGGCCGCCGCACGCGCCAAGGCGCGGCCGCTTGCTGCAATTATCACGCTTTGATTGCAGTTATGAGAAGCCGGCTGCGGCTAGCGGTTGAACGCAGCGGCGGCGGCATGGCCGAGCCACACCGCGGCGAGACAGGCGATCACCGAGATCGCGATGTTGGCGCTCGCCCATAGCCATTCGCCGTCGTGCGCGAGATTGAGGGTCTGCAGGCTGAATGCCGAGAACGTCGTGTAGCCGCCACACAATCCGACCATCAGGAAGATGCGTGCGTCGGTCGGCAAAAGCCAGCGCCCTTCGTATCCACTCAAGGCGCCGACAAATCCGATCAGGCACGAGCCGGAGATGTTGACCAGGATGGTGCCCCACGGGAAGGTCTCGCCGATCAGGCGGTCGATGTGTCCCGCGAGCCAGAACCGGCCCATGCCGCCGAGCGCACTGCCAAATGCAATCCACAGATACGTCGCCACCGCGCATCCTCCTGCGCCGTTGAGTCCGGGTTCTTGCGGGCACAAAAAAACCCGCCCTTGGCGGGTTCCGGACACACCCCCGCCGCGTTACGCGGTAGGAGTCATCAGCCTGACGGTTTCACCCGCCTGGCGGTTTTGGGGAACTCCATCCCCTTTGGCCTGTGTCGATATTAAGGGGAAAACCGCTGTGGGATCAACCTGACGGGGCACCGCCGCTCGCCTTGGGCGATAGATAAGGCCTTGATTTCCCGCGATTTTTCTATTTCCGGGGACCACGCGCGGCCGCGGCGTTTTGGCACCCGCGCTTGACGGACGGCGCCGGCGGCTCAAAATACCGGCTTGGAACCGGGCGCTGACGCCGTCGTTGACGGTCAGGCGCCCGGACGTTTTTGGAGAGGACGATGTATTCGGCGACGACGCGTTCGATCAAGATCACGGTTGAGCCCCATTTTCTCGAGGATCAGTCGTCGCCGGTCGATGACCATTTCGTGTGGGCCTATCGCGTGCGCATCGAGAATCAGGGCGGCGAGACGGTACAGCTGCGGCGACGACATTGGCGCATCACCGATGGCATGGGCCGGATTCAGGAAGTGCGCGGTCCCGGCGTCGTTGGCGAGCAGCCGGTGCTTGCGCCAGGACAGAGCTTCGAATACACCAGCGGCACGCCGCTCAGCACGCCGTCCGGCATCATGGTCGGGACCTACCAGATGGAAACCGGCAGCGGCGAGCATTTCGATGTCGACATCCCGGCTTTTTCGCTAGACAGCCCGCACCAATCTGTCCGGCTCAATTGAGGTTTTTCGCCATGCCCAAGGACCAAACCGAAAAACGGGCCCGCAATGATGCCAAAAGCGGCCGGCCGTCGCGCGCGGAGGCCGAGGAAGCGGTCCGCGTGCTGATCCGCTGGGCGGGCGACGATCCCGAACGTGAAGGGCTTAAAAGCACGCCGGGCCGCGTCGTGCGCTCCTATGAGGAATATTTCGCCGGCTACGCCACGGATCCGGCCGACGTGCTCGGCCGCACCTTCAAGGAGACCAACGGCTACGACGAGATCGTCGTGCTCAAGGACATCCGTTTCGAAAGTCACTGCGAGCACCACATCGCGCCGATCATCGGCAAGGTCCACGTCGCCTACCTGCCGGACAAGCGCGTCATCGGCATTTCCAAGCTGGCGCGGCTGGTCGAGGTGTTCGCCAAGCGTCTTCAGATCCAGGAGAAGATGACGGCGCAGATCGCCTCAGCGCTCAACGATGCGCTCAAGCCCAAGGGCGTGGCAGTCATCGTCGAAGCGGCGCATCAATGCATGACGACGCGCGGCGTTCACAAGGCCGGCGTCGCGATGGTGACGTCGCACATGCTAGGCGCGTTCCGCGATGATCCGATGACGCGGCGGGAGCTGCTCGCGATCGTCGGTGCGCCGTCGAACGCCGCTCTAAGCAACGTCTGAGCTGGGTTCGCGCCAACTAGTTGGTGACGAACCCGGTGAAGTGGTTGCGGATTTCGTTTTCCATCTGATGGTCGAAGTCGGCCATGATGTCCTTGGTCATGTCGTACCAAGTTTGCTCGCGCTGATCCGGCGAGACGTTCTCCGCGACGCTTCGCGACCGCGACGCGTGCGCGGTCGCGGTGCGGACGACCAGTCCGGTCGAATCGACGATGTTGATCGTCGCCCGCACCGTCATGTCATAGCGTTCCGACTGATCGGTGGTGAACCAGCCCTGCATGCCCTGTGTGCGCGGTAAGCTCGTCTCGACGACGCTCGCTTCGGTGATGTCGACGACCGCGCGGTCGGTTCCGCCCGTTGCCGACAGCCGGTTATGCGCCCAATTTTCCATCGCATGCATGGGCGTCACCGGAAATTGCGTCTCGACATGCGGCGCCGCCGCCGACGGCGTGTAATCCTCGCGTAGGCTGACGGTGTTGACCGCCAGCGCGATCGGCGTCTGATTGGTGAAGTGGATTCCGGGATATTGCGGATGCGGCGGTGGCGCGTTGCACGCCGTAAGTGCCGCGGCGGCAAGCACGGTGATGCATCCGCCGCGCACGAGACCAATCACTTTCATGAATTCTCTCCGGCTGTTCGCGCTCGATCGCCCCCTCGGACCGGCGCGAGACTGGCACCGGAAGACGACGTTTTCAAGGCGATCGCCGGAGTCGATTCAGTGCGGCGCCATCGCGGCGACCATCTCCTCGTCGAAGCTGTAGGCCGCATTGCAGAACTCGCAGGTGACGACCAATTTACCGTCCACCGCGAGATCGACCAGATCGTGCGATGGCAACGCCGTCAGCATGCGTTCGACACGCTCGCGCGAGCAGCGGCATTGAGCGGCCAGCGCGTGCGGCCGATAGGCACGCACGCCGTCCTCGTGGAAGAGCCGGAACAGCAGCGCCTCGGGCGTCAAATGGGGATCGAGCAGCTCCTCCGACGTGCCGGTTGCCATCAGGACCATGGCGCGGCGCCAGCCTTCGTCTTCGGCTTCGCGCGCTGCGTCCGCGCCGCTATCCTTCGGCAGACGCTCGATCATCAGCGTGCCGCCGCGCCAGCGCAGATGTCCGTCCGGATCGCGACGTTGTCCGACCGCAACCTTGATGCCGGCCTCGACCTGCTCGCTTTGACGGAAATAATGATGCACGCACTCGGCCAGCGTCGCGCCTTCGAGCGCGACGATGCCCTGATAGCGCTCGGTGTGCTCGCCCTGGTCCACAGTCAATGCCAGGTAGCCGGCGCCGAGCAGCCGCGGCACCGACAATCCGGCGTCGGAGCCGAGCTGTGCCAATTTGTCGGCATCGAATTGCGCGTAACCGCGCACCGCGCCGGCGGTCGTCACGTCGGCAACCAATAAGCGGATCGGGCCGTCGCCTTTGGTCTGCAAGGTGAACACGCCCTCGTACTTGAGTGCGCCCGACAGCGAGATCGCGAGCGCGATCGCTTCGCCGAGTAACGTCGCGACCGGCGCCGGGTAATCGTGCCGCGTCAGGATCCGGTCGAGCGTCGGACCCAGGCGGACGAGGCGGCCGCGCAAACGGAAGGGATCGATTTGGAAAGGCTGAACGATGTCGTCGGTATGGCTGTCAGGCATCGTCTCGATATGGGCTCAGCCGAGGCACCAGGCAAGGATGCCTTTTTGCGCATGCATGCGGTTTTCGGCTTCGTCCCATACGGCCGACTGCGGTCCGTCGATGACGGCCGCCGACACTTCCTCGCCGCGCTTCGCCGGCAGGCAATGCAGGAAGATCGCGTCGCGCTTGGCATGCGCCATCAACGCTTCGTCGACCCGAAACGGGCGCAGCATGGCATGGCGCTCCTCGCGGTCCTTGCTACCCATCGAGACCCAGGTATCGGTCACGACGCAGTCAGCGCCGGCCACCGCCGCTGCCGGGTCGATGGTCAGGGTGATTTTGGCGCCCTCGGCACGCGCCCAATTCACCGCGGCTTCGGGCGGCGCCAGCTTGGCCGGGCAGGCGGCGCGCAGTTCAAAGCCGAAGCGCGCCGCGGCGTGGATCCAGCTCACCAGCACGTTGTTGCCGTCGCCGCTCCAGGCGACGATCTTGCCCTTCGCCGGCCCCTTGCGTTCTTCGAGCGTCATGACGTCGGCCATCACCTGGCACGGGTGACTTGAATCGGTGAGGCCGTTGATCACCGGCACGGTGGCGTTCTGCGCCAGCTCTTCGAGCTTCGCCGAGCTGTCGGTGCGGATCATGATGGCGTCGACGTAACGCGACAGCACGCGCGCCGTGTCGGCGGTGGTTTCGCCGCGCGAGATCTGGCTGTCGGCGGCCGTCAGCGTGACGACGTCGCCGCCAAGTTGCTTCATCGCTACCTCGAAGCTCAGGCGCGTCCGCGTCGACGGCTTCTCGAAGATCATCGCCAGGATCTTGTCGGTGAGCGGCTTGGTCCGGTCTCGCCCCGATTTGAAGGCGACGGCGTGGCCAAGGATGTTGCGCAATTCGCCGGCATCGATCCGGTCGAGATCGAGGAAATGGCGCGGCGCCTTGTTGGCGCGGTTCCGGCCGCTCATGACCAGGCCTTTGCGACGCCGTCGACGATGCCGGCCGCTTCGTCGACGTGGCGTTCGTCGATGATCAGCGGCGGCAGCAGCCGTACCGCATTCTCGCCGGCGCCGACAGTCAGCAGTCCGGCGTGGCGCAGCCTTTCGACCATTTCGAGATTGGGCACGACGCATTTGAATCCGGTAAGGAGGCCCTTGCCGCGCACCTCGGTGAAGATTTTGGGATAGGTTTTCGCCAGGGCTTCAAGCTTGCCGCGCAAGGCCTTGGCGATCCGCTCGACCTGCGGCAGGAAGCCGGGCTCGGTCATCACCGTCAGCACCTCGTTCGCCACCGCCATGGCGAGCGGATTGCCGCCGAACGTCGAGCCGTGCGTGCCGGCCGTCATTCCCTTCGCCGCCTTTTCGGTGGCGAGAAAGGCGCCGACAGGAAAGCCGCCGGCCAAGCCCTTGGCCAGCGCCATGATGTCGGGCTTCACGCCGGCCCATTCGTGCGCGAACAGCTTGCCGGTGCGGCCCATGCCGGTCTGCACCTCGTCGAAGATCAGCAGCAGGCCGAACTCGTCGCACATCGCGCGCAGGCCCTTGAGATAGTCGGCCGACGCCACCGCCAAGCCGCCTTCACCTTGCACCGGTTCGACGATGACGCCGGCGGTCTCCTTCGTCACCTTGGCGCGCATCTCGTTCAGGTTGCCGTAAGCGACGTGATCGAAACCGGGCGCCGGCGGACCGAAACCCTTGAGGTATTTTTCGGCGCCGGCGGCGGCGAGCGTCGCCAAGGTGCGGCCATGAAACGAGCCGGTGCAGGCGATGAGGCGATAGCGTTCGCCATGGCCGGATTCAGCGTGATATTTGCGCGCGACCTTGATGGCGCCTTCCATCGCTTCGGCGCCCGAATTGCAGAAGAAGACGGTGTCGGCGAAGCTCAGCGCGACCAGCCGTTCGGCTAGGCGCTTCTGCCCGGCGATCTGGTAGAGATTCGAGCAATGCCAGAGCTGCTGCGCCTGCGCAGAAAGCGCGGCAACCAGGCGCGGGTGGGCGTGGCCAAGCGACGTCACCGCGACGCCGCTCGAGAAATCGAGGTAACGCCGCCCGTCGGTGGCGTAGAGATAGGGACCCTCGCCGCGGTCGAACGTCAGTTCGCTCCGCGCGTAAGTCGGCATAACAGCTGGAATCACGGGACTCTCTCCTCGGCGATGAAGGCGCAGGAATACGGACGGTGACGGCGACGCTCAGCGTCGTCGCAGCAGCACGACCGTTCGCAGTTCCTGTTCGTGCCGGGTCGACCGCCCGTTTGCACGCTTCATCGCTTGGCTCCAGTCCTCCGGGGAGGCGCGCGGAGTATGGGGCGGTCGTTAAGCGCCTGTCAACGCCGGGAGAATCGTCACGCCTTGAGCTTATAGCCGCGCTTGAACATGGCGTGACATAGCACGATGAGGGCTGCGTTGGTGCCGATCATCACCGCGACGCCGAGGGCAAGCGAGCTGTCGGCGTGGCCGGTGAGGCCATAACGGAAGCCGTCGATCATGTAGAAAAACGGATTGGCCAGCGCGATGTCGCGCCAGGCGCCGGGTAGCACGTCGATCGAATAGAAGGTGCCGGACAGGAACGACAACGGCGTGACGATGAAATTGGTGACGGCCGCGATATGGTCGAATTTATCGGCCCAGATCGCGCCGATGATGCCGAGCACCGACAGGCACAGCGACGCGGCCGCGGCGTGGAACACCGTCAGCCCGAAATCGTAGATATGCAGCGGCACGAAAACCGCAATCACCGCCGCGACCACGATGCCGACGACGAGACCGCGCGTCACGCCGCCCAGCGCGAAGCCCCAGACCAGTTCGCCGGGGCTCAGCGGCGGCATCAGGACGTCGACGATGTTGCCCTGGATCTTCGCGATCATCAGCGACGACGAGGTGTTGGCAAAGGCGTTTTGCACCATGGCCATCATGATCAAGCCCGGCGCCAGGAACTCGGTGTAGGGGACGCCGCCGACCGTGCGTGTCTGGCCGCCCAGCGCCAGCAGGAAGATCGCCAGGAACAGCAGCGTCGTGACCACCGGTGCCGCCACCGTCTGCGTGTAGACCTTGACGAAGCGGCGCACCTCGCGGACATAGAGCGTCCATAGGCCGAGCCAATTGACCGCGCCGATCGTGCGCACCGCCGGACCCGTCGTATCCATGTTGAATCCCGTCTCCAAGGCGGTGAAGCTTAGCAGGGGAGGGACGACGCACGCCAAGACAACCCGCGATGGCAGAGCCGCGCAAAGCGCGCAAGCTTCCGCGCCGGATGACGGCCGAGCGACTGGAGAACATCGCGCTCCATTATCTCGGCCGCTATGCGAGCTCGAGTGGCAATTTACGGCGCGTGCTGATGCGCCGCGTCCAGCGCGCCGCCGCCGTGCATGCCGACGATCCGGCAGACGGCGCGCGCCTAGTCGATGCGCTGATCGCGCGTTTCCAGCGCTCGGGCCTGATTGACGATCGCACTTATGCGACGCAGAAGGCGGCCAGCTTGCAGCGGCGCGGTGCGTCACGTTTCGGCATTCGCGGCAAGCTGCGGCAGAAGGGCGTCGAAACCGAACTGATCGACACCGCCGTAGCGACGCTGGACGAAGGCGGTTCCGGTGCGGGTGAACTTGCCGCCGCTTGCGCGTTAATCCGGCGGCGGCGGCTCGGTCCGTACCGCGCGGCGGATCAACGCGCGGCGATGCGCCAGAAGGATCTGGCGACGCTGGCGCGCGCGGGCTTCAGCCTCGACGTCGCGCGCCGTGCGTTGGCTGCGCCCGACCGCGCCACGCTTGAAGCCTGGGGCCGCGGCGAAGCCGAGGATTGAACGCCGATCAGTCGGATTTGCGCACTTTCGTTCCGTTGCGCACGCGTGTCGCCGCCGATCCGTCGGCATCGTCGCCGAAATAGATCGTGCGTGCGGGGAACGGCATTTCGATGTCCTCGTGCTCGAACGCCAGCTTCATGCGGCGGTTGAATTCGCGGCCGACGGTCCACTGATGGATCGGCTGGGTCTTGATTCGTACCAGAATGATGACCGCGGAGTCGGCGAAGCGATCAACGCCGACGACATCGAGCGGTTCCAGGATCCAGCGGGTGAACGGCTTTTCCTTGCGCATCTCTTCGACGATCGCGGCGAGTACCTTGACGACGCGGTCGGTGTCCTCGCGATAGCCGACGCCGACATTGGCGACGTAATACGAATAATCCTTGGTGAGGTTCTGGATGGTCTTGACCTCGCTAAATGGCACGGACAGCAGCGAGCCGTCTTGCGCGCGCAGCTTGATGGTCAGGATCGACATGACCTCGACCACGCCGGAATGACCGCCGCCCAAATCGATCACGTCACCAACAGCGAACGTGTCGTCGACCAGGACGCCGATGCTCGTCAGCAAGCCTTTGACGATCGATTGCGACCCGAAGCCGGCGATCAGGCCGAACACGCCCGCACCGGCAAGCAGCGCGCCGACGTTGATGCCGAGCGTGCCGAGCACTGTGAAGATCACGATGATGCCGATGATCACGACCGCGACGATGCGTAGAAACGGCACCATGGTTCGCGCCCGCGCCCGCCGCCGGCTGTCATCCTCGAGCCGCATCATGTGATTTTCGATCGCCAGGACGAACGCTTCCCAGGCGACGATCGCGGCCGCGATCACGATGGCGATGCTGGCGAGACCGCTGACGGCCGAACTCGCGGCTGCCGCCTGGACCCAAACGAATGCGTCGATCCCCCACGCCTGCAGCAGCGCCAGCGCCGCCACGACGTAGATCGCCAGTGACGCCAGGGTCGTCAAAATCGGAAGGTAGCGGTTGGTCCGGCTTTCGAGGGTGGGGAACCGGGCCTTGAGCTCGGGCTTGATCGCGAATCCATGTTCGCTTGCGCGATTGACGAATTGCACTGCCAGGGCCGCGGCCAGCACGACGACGACGCTCAGTAGCGTTGCGCGCAGCAAAACCAGGAAACCGCCTTCGATGTGCAGCACCGATACGCCGAACGTGCCGACAACGACGACGATCGCCAGGATGTGCCACACCGCGGCCAGACGCTGGCGCAGCAGTCGCCAGCCGCGTCCGCGGCCGCTCACGGGCTCGCTGGAGCCGCGCATCCAGGTCGCGACCGTCGTCCGGTTCTGTAGAACGAAGATGACCGCCAGGATGCCGAGCACGAGCACGACGATGCGCAACAGGATGGCGTAGATCGCGCCCGGCACGCTCAGCCACCAGCCGCAACCGGCGATGGCGAAGCCATAGAGGCCGAAATTGGCGAACCGCCGGATCCAGATATAAAGGTAATTGCGGGTTTCCTCGCCGAGCGGGTACAGCACCAAAGCGCTCGGCGACAGCAGGATCACGCGCGCGGTCGCTGCGACGATGCGCGACCACAGATAGGCGGCGATGACGGTCGTCGCGATCTGTTGGGTGACGAACCGCGTCGCCGTCAGCGGCAAGACGAAGAACGCTACGGCGGCAAACACCGCAATCGGCAAGGCTTCGAATATTGCGTTGATGAGAAGATAGATCAGGCGCCACGCCAGAGCCTCGCCGGCCCGTGCCCCGAACCGTCGCGCCGGTGCGCGCATCAAAAGCCATACGAGCCAGTCGGCGACAAGCGCGAGGCCGATGATGATCGCCAGCCGCGTGGTGATTTCGTACCAGCGATGACGGGTCTGCTCGTTGCTTGCCTGGTCGCGTACCCACGAGACGATGCGCGGCGCATCGACGGCGACGGTCGCCGCGGCCAGGACCTCGTCACCGATCGCATGGGCGCCGTCCGCCAAGCTGGCGAAGAAATTACGCATCGCATGCGACGGCGAGGTCTTTTGGACGCCACGTTGCGCAGCAATCAAGCCCTGGAGCTCGGTCACCAGTTTCTTGCGCGCTGCCGGATCCTGGATCGCGTTGACGAGGTTTTGCAGATCGTCGGCCGAGACTGGCGAAGCCGTCGCCGGTGTCGCCGGCGCGGTGGCCGGCGGATTAGCGGCAGGCGCCGATGCCGTCTGCGCGAGGGCGCTGGCGGCCGTCAAACTCGACAGCAGCGCGAGGGTGAGCGCGAGTGCGCGCAAAGGGCGGACGGCGATCAAGGCGCGCAAGCTTAGCCGTCCGTTCGGCTTGCGCCAACGGTCACAGCAATCCAGCGAGACGCCCGGCCGCCGCCCCCAAGAGTCCGATGCCGGAAATCGCCAGCAGGCCGCCGGAGAACCGCGGCAGCCACGACATGCCGACGCGGCGCAGCCACGGCGCCGCCAGACACAGGCTGATCCACCAGGCGAGCGAGCCGGAAAATACGCCCGCGACCAAGGCCGCGATGCTCAGCCTGCCGGATGCCGGATCGAAGCCGATCTGCGTGAATATCGCGGCGAAAGCCAAAATCGTGACCGGGTTGGCGATGGCGAGCGCAAAGGTGGAGACGAATGCCGCTGCCAGGCGCTCATGGCCGATGGAACGGACCTGGACTGGCCGCGGCGCGATCAGGCCTTTGACGCCGACGATCACCAGGAACACGCCACCGCCGATTCCGAGCGTGTCGCGCCAGGCGAACAACCAGTCGCGGATGAACGTGAGCCCAAAGCCGGCAATCGCGCCGAACGATGCGTCGGCACAGGCGGCGCCAATGCCGGATACCAGTCCGAAGATCGCGCCTTCGACCATTGTCCGGCGCACGCACAGCATGCCCGCCGGTCCAACCGGAACCGCGAGGATGAGGCCGACGACGATGCCCTTGGCGAAGGTGAGAAGCAGCATGGTTCCGATTTCGGCGCGTGCGCCGCGGACCATAATCCAGTAGCCCGGCCGAGGACCAGCGGGCCGCGCGGGCTGGCGTCTCAGCCGGCCGCTTGAGTCGGCGTGCGGGTGGCGCGCTCCGGCGTCGGCGCGCTGGCGAGGTCGGCGATCGCCGCCAGTGCATGCTGGCCGTAGAAATTCTCGTCGAAACGATGGCTGCCGATGAAATGGAGGAACTTGGCCTCGGCACGCGGGCCACCCGGAAAGAAACAGGAGTATGCCGGAAACGGCAGCACCACCGGCCGCGACGAATTCGCGGTGACAAAATTGGACGCACACTGCTCGGTGCCCCAACCGCGCCAGCCGGCGCCGGTGAGCCGCGACATGATGGCGTCGAACTCCTCGAGCCGGTCCCGGCTGAATGCACCCTTGGCGAAGCCGGTAAAGCCGGACGAGCCGCGCACATAAAGCAGACGGTCGCAGTTCGGATAACGATCGAAAGCGCGCTCGGCGACGATGCCCGGCTGCTTGCCCGGAATCGCGCGCGCGGCCTCGGCGGCTGCCCGCATGGTCACCAGCGGCCAGCCGTCGCTCAACGTGAATGGCAGGTTGTTGGCGGCGCAATACGCGACCTCGTCGAGTTCGCGGCCGATTGCCAGGGTGTCGCTGTCGACCTGGATGACATACCCGTCGCGCGCACGATCGAGGATATGGACCAGGCGCTCCCAGGTGCCGCCGCGCTGGCAACGCCCAGTGTCGATAGATTCGAGGGCCTCGATATGGATGCCCTGAAAATGCTCGGCAAGCAGGTCGCGCTGCGCTGGCGGCATGGTCTCGGCGACGATCGCGACGACGTTGCCACGTTGCAGCCGGCGGTACAGCGTCTTCATCGCCAGCAGGTAGAGCTGCACGTCGTCGTCGCCAACCATGCTGACGAAGGTCCACGGCGCCGCGACCAATCGGACCGGCGGCGTCGCACGGATGCCGCGTGTGGCCCATTCGAAACGCCGCGTCCGGATTTGCTTGCGCCATTGATAGAGCATCGCCGCCGATCCTAACGGCGGGCAGGTTGGAAATTTCTTAAGTCGACGGTGGCGGCGACGCCGATCGCGCGACGGCAAATGTCCGCGGCGTCGATGCCGGATTTCCGCCATTTGGCGTTGACTTTCGCGAGGTTGCCATCGAACCTGAACGGCAATTAATCAAACAATAACCAAACAGGGAGCCCGGTTGACCCTCACGAACCGGAGGCGGGAAAGAGAAAAACATGGCGAAAACGGATCATGCACAGCTCGGTCGGACGCTCATCGATCTGCTTGAACTCGACGTGCCGCCGATCGCGATCAGTTTTTTCGATCGGCAGCCGCCAGACGTCGCACGTCCCGAATGGATCTTGCCGCCGCCGACCCCGGACGGACGCACGGGAGCGGTCGCTGCCAGTTGCGTTTTCTGGATGATGGCAACACAGCGGCAGTTCGCGACGGTCGCGATCGACCATGGCAATTGCAGCGTCGGCAGCCTGACGCACGGCTTCAAGACGCTCGCCGAAGCGGCAAAAGG
>DATEMD010000067.1:0-2124 GCA_035275845.1 Allostellaceae bacterium
ATCGCTCTGGCAGCTTTGCGGTAAGGCTGGCATTTAGTCGCCGGAGGGGCTAAAACCCCGGCCCATGTCCACGGTTATCGTTGTCATTCACCTGCTGCTCGCAGTGGCGCTGGTGAGCGTCATTCTGTTGCAGAAGAGCGAAGGCGGCGCCCTCGGCATCGGCGGTGGCGGCGGCATGTCCGGCTTCATGACCGGCCGGTCGACCGCCAACCTGCTCACGCGCGCCACGGCGATCCTCGCCACCTGCTTCTTCGCCACGAGCATCGCGCTGGCCATCGTCGCCGCGCATAGCCGCGCGCCGAGCTCAGTCATGGACCAGGCGGTGCCGGCTCAATCGCTGCCCGCAGCGCCGACGACGTCGCCGACACCGGCCAAACCCACCGTGCCGGCGCCAGCCGCGCCGACGGGTCCGAGCGCGCCACTGACGAAATAACGCGCTCGTTGCGCGGGTGATCTTTCGTTAACGCCTGCGGCATTTCGTGGCGTACGGCGATATTCGATTGACTTCGCGCGGCGCAGGCCCCATGTAGGCGCCACTGCATTCTCGCGATCGCGCGAAGCGCGGCGGATTTCGATCCCCAGCGCCCCCAGTTTCGAGAAATCACCAACAAGACGGCACCTCGGTTTCGCGCGAGGCAAGCCAGAAACACAGGCCGCCGCGCCTGCGCGTCCGGCCGTATCGATAGAAAGTAATAACACAGTGACTCTTTCCTTTTCCGAGCTCGCCCTCGTCGAGCCGATCCAACGTGCGCTGAGCGCGGAGAATTACGAGCGCCCGACGCCGATCCAGGCGCAGGCGATTCCGCATCTGCTCGCCGGGCGCGATCTGCTCGGCATCGCCCAGACCGGCACCGGCAAGACGGCGGCCTTCGCGCTGCCGATCCTCCAGCACTTGGCCGCGAACCGCGTTCCCGCGCCGCGCAATTCGATGCGCGCGCTCGTTCTGACGCCGACGCGCGAGCTGGCGTTGCAGATTGCCGACAGCTTCCGCGCCTATGGCCGCCACCTGGGTCTGCGCACCGCCGTGATCTTCGGCGGCGTCAGTCAGGGACCGCAGGTCGACGCGTTGCGCCGCGGCATCGACATCCTGGTCGCCACGCCGGGCCGGCTCCTGGACCTACACCAGCAGGGCCATGTCCGTTACGACGGCGTCTCGATCTTCGTCCTCGACGAAGCCGACCGCATGCTCGATATGGGCTTTATCCGCGACATCCGCCGCATCGTCCCGCTCTTGCCGAAGCAGCGCCAATCGTTGCTGTTCTCGGCTACCATGCCGGACGAGATCGGCCGGCTGATCGGCACGCTGCTCAAAGATCCGGTGCGCGTCGAGGTGACGCCTGCCGCCACCACGGTCGAGCGCATCGCCCAGCACGTCATGTTCGTCGACGCCGGCAACAAGCGGGCGCTGCTCGCGTCGCTGCTCGCCGACAAGGCGATCGCCCGCGCGCTGGTTTTCACCCGCACGAAGCATGGCGCAAACCGCGTTGCCGAGGGCTTGACCAAGGGTGGCGTCCACGCCGAGGCGATCCACGGCAATAAATCGCAGGGTGCGCGCCAGCGTGCGCTCGGCAATTTCCGCGACGGCCGCACCCGCGTTCTGGTGGCGACCGACATCGCTGCCCGCGGCATCGACATCGACGGCATTACCCATGTCATCAATTTCGAGATGCCCAATGTGCCCGAAAGCTATGTCCATCGCATCGGCCGCACCGCGCGCGCCGGCGCCGATGGCGTCGCGATCTCGTTTTGCGACCACTCCGAGAAGGGCTTTCTGCGCGACATTGAAAAGGTGACGCGGCAGAAGATCGCCGTCGCCGAGCATGCCTTCCGCACGTCGGCGGGGCAGGGTGCAAACGGTCATGGCGGTCAGCCGCAGGGCCATAACGAAAACGGCCACAACGGCAATGGGCATCGCCACGGTGGCCATAACGGCAGCCGCGACTTTGGTCGCCGCCGGCGCTCACGTCGTCGCGGCGGTCCTGGGCACGGCCATGGCCACTCGCACGGTCCCGCGCCGACCCACGCGAGCTAGAACTAAACCCTTCGTCTCGTCATCCCCGTATTCGCGGGGATGACGATTGACGAACGCCACAGCCGGCCGCCATCTCGCCCGAGTCTGCGCTT
>DATEMD010000068.1:0-2345 GCA_035275845.1 Allostellaceae bacterium
ATCGCCGCGTCGCCGGCGAACAGCATCGGCAGCCGCCCGGTCAGGCAGCCTTCGCACAGCAAATCCTCGAGCCCGACCTGAAAACGGCCGGCCAAATGCCGATCCACGGCCGTAAAAGCGTCCATTTCCGCCTCTTTCCACGGACCCGATAGCCTGCCAGAGATTTGAGAACAATTCAAGAACAACGTTAACCCGTGCGGCCGGCGATCGTCCTCACCGGCCAGGGGTGGCGGACGCGGCCGTGGACACAGCGGCGACCGTGGCCGGATGCGCGACGCCGAGGCTCAGCTCAAGCGCCTTGCGCAGATCGCCGAGCTTGAACGGCTTGTGCAGAGAGGTCACCCACGGCGCCGCGATCAGCGGTTCGGCAATGTCTTCGAGCGTATCGGCCATGACCAACGCGCGCATGCCGCACGTGCCGGCGCGCGTGACGAGATCGTGGCCCGAGCCGTCCGGCAACTGCATGTCGCAGACCAGCAGATCGTAAGCGACATGGCCGAGCGCGATTTCCGCTTCGATCCGCCGACCGACGCAATCGACGCGGTGTCCCGCGGCTTCCATCTCGCTGCGGAGAACGTCGCGCACGAACTCGTTGCTTTCGACTAACAGGACACGTGCCATGGCAAACCACCGAATGGTGAAAACGGCGACAGCAAACGTGCCGGTGGCACCGTGCGTTCCAGCCATCGGGTATTTCCGGTTCGGATTTGGGGCGCGCCGCGCGGCGGCGGCTCAGGGCAGCTTGCGCGTCGTGGGATTATGCTCGGCGAACGCAGCAAGCGTCTCGAATTCCTGGGCCAGCGTAAGCAGTTCGACTTTGCGCGATGCGTCGGCAGCCGATCGCGCGATGGTGCGGAGTTGTTCCGCTTTCTTGCGATAGAAAGCGGTAGCCGAGGTTTCGGTCATTCAACACCCTGACGAACGGCAGCGGGCACGCCCCGCTTTTGCGTTTTAGGTACGACGCGATCGGCGGCGGCCGCTTGGCGCGGCGCGCGGCTCGACAGTTCTGCGGGGGGTGGCGGGGCGTCGACGCGTTGCGTTCATGCAAACTAACCCAAACGGATACGGTGGAAAAATATCCGAGTATGCCGCCGGCTATCTCGTGACGGTTTTGTGATCGTCGGATCGGAACGAAGAAAAAAAGAGTCCTTCCCCTGTTTCGTGAAAGCAAAAATTAACCATGTTGTAGTGGCGCCAAAGGTTCCTTTACGGACGCGCCGTAGAGTGCCGCGCATGGCCATCGAAGCGTCTTCCGGCAGCGCCGCCCGGCGCGGCGCGCGTGTTTCCGCACTGAGCATCGGCTATTGGGCGCTGGCGCTGATTCCGGTGGTGGCGCAGTTCGCGCTAGCCGCGCTGTCGCCGCCGATGGCGTTGAACGATTATTTGAGCGACGACGCCTATTACTATCTGCGCGTCGCCGCCAACATTGCGCACGGCGCCGGATCCACCTTCGGCAATCTGGTACCCACCAACGGCTATCACCCGTTGTGGCAGCTCGTGCTGGTGCCGGTGTTCTGGCTCGTGCGCGCGCCCGACGCGGCGATTCCGGCGGTGTTCGCGATCGCGTCGGTCGCATGGATTGCGTGCGTCGCGCTCTATCGCCGCATCGGCCAGTGGTGCGATGCCGAGGCCGCGTTCCTGTGCGGCGGGATCTATCTTTGCTGGCTCTGCACCTTCGCGCTGCCGGGCGGCGCCGGCCTCGTCTTCCTCGGGATGGAGACGACACTCGCGCTGCCGATCCTCCTGTGGCTCGTCGCGTTGAGTTTGCGCCACGCGATCTTCACCGAAGCGCCACAGCCGACGCGCATCTTGCTGACCGTCGGCGCCGTGCTGACGCTGATGTGCCTGGCGCGGCTCGACGCCGTGTTCATCGCCGGCGCTTATATCGGCGCGTTTGTTCTCATCCAGCAGAAGCGCGGCTGGCACACGCGCCTGCGCGACGGCATCGTCATGGGCGCACCCCTTGCGCTGACCCTCCTCGTCTACATGGCGGCGAACCAGATTCTGTTCGGCGCGGCGATGCCGGTTTCGGGCACGGCCAAGGCGCTGGACGCGCCGTTTCTCAATCTCAACCCGCTGATCGCGTCGCTGTGGGGCGCCAGCAGCTTGCAGGCGCGCACCATCCCGCTCGGCCTCGTCTTTGTCGCCGCGGCGGCGACGGTGCTGGCGCTAGCTTGGCGCAAAAGCGGCGACGCACGCGCGGACGCGATGCGCCAGCAGCTGGCGATTGTCGCCGGCGTGACGCTGGCGGGCGTGCTGCTGCACCTGGTCTATCTCTGTGTCGGCTCGAGTTGGCCGATCTGGGCGTGGTACGGCTATGGCCGCGCGCTGTTGGGCGCGATCAT
>DATEMD010000069.1:0-2132 GCA_035275845.1 Allostellaceae bacterium
CTGATCGCGCACGACGCCGCCCTTGCCGACGCGCGCTGGGCCGACCTCGAATTGCGGCTTGATCAGCGCCACGAGATTCGCCTGCTTCTTGGCCAGCGCCAGCGGCGCCGGCAGCACGGTTTCGAGGCCGATGAAGCTCGCATCGCAGACGACGAGATCGACCTGCTCCGGTACCTGCGCCGCCGTCAGGTGGCGGGCGTTGACGCGCTCAAGCAAGACGACGCGCGGATCGTTGCGCAGCGACCAGGCGAACTGGCCGAAGCCGACATCGACGGCATAGACGCGCGCGGCGCCGCGCTGCAACAGCACGTCGGTGAATCCGCCGGTCGACGCGCCGACGTCGAGCGCGACCAGGCCGCGCGGATCGATACGGAAATGGTCGAGACCGTGCGCCAGCTTGACGCCGCCGCGCGACACCCACGGATGATCCTTGCCGCGAACCTCGATTTCGATGTCGGCCGCGACGGTTACGCCCGGCTTGTCGAGACGGCGCTCGCCGCTGAACACGGTGCCGGCGAGAATCAACGCCTGCGCCTTGGCGCGGGTCGGCGCCAAGCCGCGCTCGACCAGCAGTTGATCGAGACGCCGCTTTTCGGTCATGAGCAAGAGCGCGCCCGCGGCGCGCCAAATCAGGCGCGCGCCGAGCGCTCGATCTCCGCGCGGCCCAGCGCGACCAACGCCGCGTGCTTGATGTGACGCGCGTTGAGGCCGGCTTCGTCGTATTGCTTCATCGGCGTTTCGTGATCGATGAAGTGGTCGGGCAGCACCAGCGGCCTGACCTTTAGCCCCTGATCCAAGAGCCCGACATGCGCCAGGTGATGCAGCACCTGGCTGCCGAAGCCGCCGATCGAGGCTTCCTCGACCGTGATCAGTACTTCGTGCTCGCGCGCCAGACGTTCGATGAGATCGGTATCGATCGGCTTGGCGAAGCGCGCATCGGCCACCGTCGTCGACAGGCCGAGATGGCCGAGCTCGTCGGCGGCCTTAAGCGCCTCTTGCAGACGCGTGCCGAGACTCAAGATCGCGATCGAGGTGCCCTGACGCAGGATGCGGCCTTTGCCGATCGGCAGCACCTCACCCTGGGCGGGGAGCGCCACGCCGACGCCTTCGCCGCGCGGATAACGCAACGCGGACGGCGCGTCGTCGATCGCCGCCGCCGTCGCCACCATGTGGACGAGTTCGGCTTCGTCGGACGGCGCCATGATGACGAAATGCGGCAGGCAGCCGAGATAGGCCAAGTCGTACGCGCCGGCATGCGTCGCGCCGTCGGCGCCGACGAGCCCGGCACGGTCCATGGCGAAGCGCACCGGCAGCTTCTGAATGGCGACGTCGTGCACCACCTGGTCGTAGGCGCGCTGCAAGAACGTCGAATAGATCGTCGCAAACGGCTTCAGCCCCTCGCACGCCATGCCGGCGGCGAAGGTGACCGCGTGCTGCTCGGCGATGCCGACGTCGAAGGCGCGGTTGGGGAACCGTTCGGCGAATTTATCGAGGCCGGTGCCCGACGGCATGGCGGCGGTGATGGCGACGATGCGCGGGTCGCGCTCGGCCTCGGCGATCAGCGCCTTGGCATAAACCGCGGTGTAGGACGGCGCTGCCGCCTTGCCTTTGACCTGTGTGCCGGTGGCGACATCGAACTTGACCACGCCGTGATACTTGTCGGCGGCAGCTTCGGCCGGGCCGTAGCCGTGGCCCTTCTGCGTCACGACATGCACCAGGACCGGACCTTCGTTGTCGCTGTCGCGCAGGTTCTTCAGCACGGGCAGCAGGTGATCGAGGTTATGGCCGTCGATCGGCCCGACGTAGAAGAATCCGAGCTCCTCGAACAAGGTGCCGCCGGTGACCATGCCGCGGGCGTATTCATCGGCGCGGCGGGCCGCCTTGGCGAGGCCGCGCGGGAAACGCTTGGCCATGGCCGCGCCAAGTTGGCGCAGGCTGCGATAGGGCTTGGACGACAAGAGACGCGACAGATAGGCGCTCATCGCGCCGACCGGCGGCGCGATCGACATGTCGTTGTCGTTGAGGATGACGATCAGGCGCGAGTTCATCGCACCGGCGTTGTTCATCGCCTCGTAGGCCATGCCGGCGCTCATCGCGCCGTCGCCGATGACGGCGATGACGTTGTTCGCGCG
>DATEMD010000070.1:0-3439 GCA_035275845.1 Allostellaceae bacterium
CGCGGCGTGCTGCTCGACGTCGCGCGGCACTGCAAGGTGGATTGCCTCGAAGACGGCACCGCCATCACCGCCGACGATCTGATCGAAACCGCCAAGGCACAGAAGGTCGACGTGAAGCGCGGCGACTTCGTCATCGTCCGCACCGGCCAGATGGGCCAGCGCCTGCGCGCCGGCGAATGGGGTGGCTATGCCGGCGGCGATGCGCCCGGCCTTGCCTTCGAGACCTGCGAATGGATCCACAAGACCGAGATCGCCGCGATCTGCACCGATACCTGGGGTTGCGAGGTGCGGCCAAACGAGACCACGGACGCCTTCCAGCCGTGGCACTGGGTGGTGATCCCGATGATGGGGCTCACCATGGGCGAGATCTTCTATCTCGAAGAGCTCGCCGACGATTGCGCCAAGGACAAGGTCTACGAGTTCTTCTTCTGTGGCCCGCCGCTGCCGATCACCAAGGCGGTCGGCTCGCCCGTCAATCCGATGGCGATCAAGTAGGACGGCTCAGGCTTTTTTCCGTTTCAGCTTTGCCCGCTTCTCCAACAGTGCGCAGACCGCGGCCGTGTCGCTATCGCCATAGCCGAGCTTGATGACCTCTTTGTTGAGCGCGGCGATCTTGCTGAAGAGCGGCGTGTCGACCTTGAGCGACTTGGCGAATTCGCCGATGACTTTCAGGTCCTTGGTCCAGACGTCGTTCTTCATCGTCGCCGGCTTGTAGCTGTTTTTCGCCATCAGCGGTGCGCGCAGCTCGAAGACGCGCGAATTGCCCGCTCCCGACGAAATCACCCGTACGATGTCGTCGGGGTCGAGGCCCGATTTCATGCCGAGCACCATCGCTTCGGCGCTAGCGACGTTGTGGATCGCCACCAGCAGATTGGCGACGAACTTCATCTTGCTGCCGTTGCCGAAGGCGCCGAGATAGGATTGCGCGCGCGTGAAGCCGGGAAAGACGTGCGCGACGCGGTCATAGGCCGTGCGCTCGCCGCTGGCAAAGACGACGAGATCGCCCGTCTCCGCCTGCGAGCCGGTTCCGGACAGCGGGCAGTCGAGCAATGTCACGCCGACCTTGGCCAGCGCCTTGCGCGCCTTCTCCTTGTCGGCGAGGGCGAAAGTCGACAGCTCGACGACGATCAGGCTGGCGGGCGCGTCCTTGACCAACGCCTTCGTCGTCGCGTCGAGCGCCTTGACCGACGGCAGGGACGTCAACACCACGGCGACGCCGCGCGTCGTTTCCGCCGGCGTGGCAACGGGCGTGCCGCCGTTGGCGCGCAACCGCTCCAGCGCCGCCGGCGCAACGTCGTAGCCGCGCACGGCAAAGCCGCGTTTCACCAAATTGGCGGCGATCGCGCCGCCCATGATGCCCAAGCCGATGATGCCGACGGTCCGGCTGCTGTCGATCATGCTAAAGCCCCAGATAGAATTTACGGATGAGCTCGTTGTTGTTGAGCTCTTCCGGCGATTTGCCGTCGAAGGCGATCTTGCCGTGCACGATGACATAGCCGCAATCGGCGATGCGGATCGCCTGGGTGAAGTTCTGCTCGGCCATCAGCACCGTGAGCTGATTCTGTTCCTTCATCTCGCGGATCTTGTCGATGGTGCGCTGAACCAGCACCGGCGCCAAGCCGACGGACGGCTCGTCGATCAGCAGGATCTTGGGCGCGCTCATCAGCGCGCGGGCGAGCGCCAGCATCTGCTGTTCGCCGCCGCTCATCGAGCCGGCAAGCTGGCTGCGGCGTTCGCGCAGGCGCGGAAAGATCTCGTAGCAATAATCGAGATTGCGCCGCAGCGCGGCGCGCGCCGTGGCGCGGAAGGCGCCGAGGAACAGGTTCTCCTCGACCGTCAGTTTCGGAAACAGCCGGCGGCCTTCCGGCACCAAGGCGACGCCGCGATCGACGATCTCCTCGGTGTTGAGGCCGGTCAACTCGTGCGCTTCGCCCTCGATGGTGGCGACGATCTGGCCCGATTGCGGCCGCAGCATCCCCATGATGCATTTCATCAGGGTCGACTTGCCGTTGCCATTGGTGCCGAGCAGCGCGACGGTCTCGCCGGCGCGCACCTCCATGGTCACGCCCTCGAGGACGCGGACCTGGCCGTAGGCGGCGTTGAGGCCGCGGATGGAAAGGCTACTCGCCAATGTAGGCCTTCACGACTTCGGGGTTGCGCACGACTTCTTCGGGCGCGCCGTCGGCGATCTTGCGGCCGGCGACCAGCACGACGAGGCGCTGCGAGAAGCTGGTCACCGCGCGCATGATGTGCTCGATCATGATCACGGTCACGCCGCGCGCGTTGAGCCGCAGCAGCAGCGCCAGGATGTCGTCGACCTCGGAATGCGACAGGCCGGCCATCGCCTCGTCGGCGATCAGCAGCTTCGGCTCGGCGGTCATGGCGCGCGCGAGTTCGAGCTTGCGCATCTCGATCTGGGTCAAGTCGCGCGGCCGGCGGTTGGCCTTCTCGTGCAGCCCGACCTGGGTCAGCACCTCCGCGACGCGCGCGTCGATCTGGGCGTTCGAGAGATGATGGCCGTGCCGCGCGTTGACGGTGTAGAGCGCCGGCACGTGCAGGTTTTCGGCCACGGTCATGCTGTGAAACGGCTTCGGCAGCTGGAAGCTGCGCGCTAGGCCGAGCCGCGTGCGGCGGTGCGCCGGCAGCCGGTCGAGCCGCTTACCGTCGAAATGCACGGTGCCGCTTTCGTTGCGCAGCGCGCCAGTGATGCAGTTGACCAGCGTGCTCTTGCCTGACCCGTTGGGGCCGATTAGCCCGACGCGCTCGCCGGCTGCCACGGCGAGGTCGATTCCTTCGAGTGCGACGAACCCACCGAAGCGCTTGCCGAGCTTATCGACCTGGAGCAGCGCGCTCACGCTGCCTCCTTTTCCGTCGGCCGGCGCCGGGCGCGCACGCCGCGCTCGAACAGGCCGATGATGCCGTTGGGTGCCAGCGCGACGAACCCGACCATAATGACGCCGACGATCAGCAGATTGAGCGCTGAGGAGATCGTGACGGTGGCGATCTGCTGGATCGTCGCCAGCAGCACGGCCCCGATGACCGGCCCAAGCCAGCTCGACGTGCCGCCGATCAGCGGCATGGCGATGCTGTTGACCGCGAACGCCAGGTTGAAGCCCGAGGTTGGATCGAGATAGGTCACGTAATAGGGCAGCGGCGCACCGGCCATGCCCATCAGCGCGCCCGACAACACGGTGGCGATGAGCTTTAGCCGGAGCGTCGGCACGCCCGCAGATTCAGCGGCCAACTCGTCGTCGCGGATGGTCGCCAGGCCGTAACCGAGCTTCGAATGCTCGATGGCGCGCGCGATGCAGATGGAAATTGCCGACAGCACCAGCATCGTCAGGAACAGATACTGGATATAGGGGTGGCCGAACGGACCGGTCTCCGGCCGGATGATGTAAACGCCGCGCGAGCCGCCGACGAAATCCCAGTTGGTGAC
>DATEMD010000071.1:0-5585 GCA_035275845.1 Allostellaceae bacterium
GAAGGTGCTCTTGCCGGCCCCGTTTGGTCCGATCACGCCGCGCAGTTCGCCCTGGTTGACCGAGAACTGGATGTCCCGATTGGCGACCAACCCGCCGAACGACTTGGTGATGCCGCGCGCTTCGAGCACCGGCCCCGAAAACGGCGTCTCGTCGCGGCGGCGTGACGGACCGACCGTGGCGACGACCGCAGCGGCGACCGGCGCCGGCGCCGTGGCTTCCTCGGCTCGCCGACGCGCCGCCAAAAGACCGATTGCGTCGCGCAGACCGCCGATCAGGCCGCGCCGCAGGAAGCACACCAGCAGGACGAAGACCAGGCCGAGCACCAGCTTCCACGCCGCGCCGAGATTGAGCGCCGCCTGGAGAAAATCGCGCAGCGACAGCCAGACAGCGGCGCCGACGAGCGGACCGAACAACGTGCCGGTGCCGCCGATAATCGTTTGCATGATGAGCTGGCCCGAGGTGTCGAAGGTAAAAGCCTCGGGCGGCATGAACGCCTGCAACACGCCCAGCAATCCACCGGCAAAACCGGCATAGGCCGCGGCGATGACGAAGACCGCCAGCTTGTAGCCGTGAACGCTGTGGCCGACGGCCGCCGCACGCAGCGGGTTTTCGCGAATGGCAGAGAGAATCGCGCCAACCGGCGAGCGCACGATGCGCAACGCGATGACGATACCGACGAAATAACAGACGGCCAGAAAGCCATACATCGACCAGTCGGCACCGACCCGGTAATGGAAACCGAAGAACGCGAACTCCGGCGTCGGCACGCCGGGCAGCCCGTTCTCGCCGCCGGTCCACGCCGACAGCGGCGAGTTCTCCAGAAAGAAAAACATCTCGGCGATGGCCACGGTGATCATCGCGAAATAGATGCCGGTGCGCCGCAGCGCGACGAGACCGACCAGATAGCCGGCGACCGCCGCCGCGACCATACCGATTACCAGCGCGAGCACGACGTTAGACATGCCGGCGCGGGTCAAGAGATAGGCGGCGACGAAGCCGCCGGTGCCGTAGAACGCCGACTGGCCGAACGACAGCAGGCCGGTGTAGCCGAACAGCAGATCGAAGCCGATGCCGAACAGCCCCCAGACCAAGATCTGGTTGGCGGTGCCTGGCGCGATTCCCAATACCGGCAGCACGAACGGCCCCGCGAACAGGCCGAGCGCCGTCAACACCTCGACCAGCAGAGGATGGCGGGCAAGCATTAAACCTGTGCCCCTCATGTCCGCCCCTTGGTGCCGAGCAGACCTTGCGGCCTGAGCATCAGCACGAGCGTCATCACCGCGAACAGCATGACGCCCGAATAGCTGGGATCCACCATCGAAGTCAGACTGAGGATTTCACCGGAGATCAAACCGCCGAGGATCGCGCCGGTGAACGAGCCGACGCCGCCGATCACCACGACGACGAAGGTTTCCACCAGAATCGCGTCGCCCATGTCGGGCGTCAGCGAAACCACCGGTGCGTTGACGATCCCGGCGAAACCCGCTGCCATCGCGCCGATGCCGAACACGATCATGAAGACGCGATCGACGTCGATGCCGAGCGCGTCAACCATCGCCGAATCCTCGATGCCGGCGCGCACGATCAGACCGATCCGCGTGCGGAAGAGCACGATGAACAGCGCCACCAGTGCCACCGCGATAATGCCAACCACGGCGAGCCGGTAGGTTGGGTAGAACATGAACCCGAGCGAGGTGATGCCAGCAGCCCAGTCCGGCGGCGAAACCGTCTTGGACAGGCTGCCGAAGAACAGCCGGACGATTTCGACCAGGCAGATGCCGATGCCGAACGTGACCAGGATCTGGTCTTCCGCCGGCCGGCTGTAGAAGTAGCGGATGATTACCCGCTCCATCAGCACGCCGACGACAACGAGGAACAATGACCCGGCGATGACGGCAATGGTGAACGAGCCAGTCGCCTCATAGGCGACATAGCCGGCGTAGCCGCCGAGCATGAACATGGCGCCGTGCGCCAGGTTCAGAACGCCGAGCGTGCCGTAGATGATAGTCAGGCCCGAACTGATCAGCGCCAAGAGCGCGCCGAGCGCCAATCCGTTGAACAGTTGTGAGACGAAGTTAGGCCAAGTGATCATAGAAGCCGATGGTACGAACCCGCGGGCTCACGCGAAAGTGGCCTGGAATGACTGTGCGTCCGGCGCCGCGGGCGGCACAAGCCGCCCGCGATGCCAAACGACCCACCGGCTCAGGTATAGGTTCCGAGCTGACACCCGAACGCATCCGGCGCCTGCATCAGCGGCAGACCCGGAACGATATCGGTGACTTCCCAGAAGTCCTCATTGTTCTTCATCGCCTTCGGCGTCTTGCCGCGAACGATGATCACCGGCCGCACCAGTTGGTGGTCGGCGCCGCGCCAATAGACTTCGCCGACGATGGAATTGATCTTGCGGCCAGCCTCGTACGACTTGATCACGTCCGGCGGATAGAAGGTGCCGGCGTATTCGACGGCGTCGGCCCACATGGCGAACTCCATGTAGGCGTTCTCGGCGCCCCACTCCGGCCGATAGCCGTACTTCTTCTGGAACGCCTCGACGAACATCTTCGCCAACGGGAATTTGTCCTCGAGCGTCCACCAGAAGTCGGTGGCGGCGTAGACGCCTTGCGTGGTCTCGGCGCCGACTTCTTTGGCGAGGAACGGCGTCTGGTACGGGATCACCAGCTTCATCTTCGAGAGGATGCCGAACTGTTTCGCCTGCTGCGTCGACAGCACCGCGTCATGGCCCCAGTTGACGTTGATCAGGAACTCGGCGCCGGAGTTGGCGACGTTCGTCAAAAAGGAGCTGAAGTCCGGCGCGCCAAGCGGCGAGACCTGGTTCGTCACCATCGTCCAACCGCCGTTGGCCGTCAGGTAATCGTTGACCGACTTCGTGACGGTGTGGCCGTACGTATAATCCGGCGTCATGAACGCGGCCTTGCGGTTCTTGCCGAAGGTCTTGAGCAGCACTGGACCGATCGCGGCGGCGGCCGTCTGGCCGTAGAAGTCCTGACGGAAGCCGTAGCGCACGCAATCCTTGCCGGTGGTGTCGTTCGACCCGGAGATGCCGGCGACGTAGAGCACCTTTTCGCGCTGCGCGAAGTGATTGAGCGCCACCGCCACCGCGCTCGACGTCGAGCCGGTGATCAGCACCGCCTTGTTCTCGCTGATGAAGCGCGACTGTTCCTGCACCGCGGTGTTCGGATTGGCGGCGGAATCCGCGACGCCGTATTTGACTTCCTTGCCGAGCACGCCCTTCTTCGTCTTGGGCGACATCGCCTTGATCAGCGGATGACCGCTGTTGATGTGCTCGACCGCGAGTTGGTAGCCCTTGAGTTCATCTTCACCTTGCGCGGCATAGGTGCCGGTCCGTGGCACCGTGATACCGATGAACACCGACGAGCCCGACGACCCTTCTGGCCAAGTCCCCATCGCCGGCCGGTCTTCGGCGAAACCGACCCGCGGCAGGGCCGCGGTCGCAGCCAACGCACCACCAGCAGCGAGAACCGTCCGCCGCGTCGGCGCGGATTTGCGGAATGATTTCATAACGTTCCCTCCCCTTGGTTGCACACCAACGACCACCAACGTGCCGATTAAAGTTATGTAAGGATGACGCGGCTTGGCCCCAGGCGCAAGCCCATGCAACCCCGGCCAATAGCCGGTTTGAGTGGGCAAACCGGATCGTGATCTGGCCGGCCGCCAAGCCTATGGGCAGCCGGCGGACGACCTCTAAGCGGCCCGAGAGAGCGGGGCCGCGGTCAAATTGCGCTGCGGCGAAGGTGTTCGGAACCTGGCGATGAGCTTCAGCCAAGGCGTTAAGTGAACAACGCTCATCAACAAGTACATCGGAACCATCCCATTCAGCAGCGATGAGTCACGCACCGTCGCGCAGAGCATATCGGGCATGGCGCCGCCGCGAAGCCACGTCAGCAGCGCCATGATCGCAAAGGTCGGAGCTGCCGCTAGACCTAACCACCCTGCCGAGCTCGGTGCGACCGCAATCCGCTTACGCCATTCCTCGCATGAGATGAGTGGGTTCGGCATGATCGGCCTCCTTGTAGAGGTACAGTCGCGGCGGAACTCGACGGCTTCATACGTCATCGCGGCTTGGCTCAGCGTTTGTCGTACTCGTCGTGGCGGCGCCACCAGATGCCTTTCTCGTTGCGCCCCAACGGTGCGCGGTCGAGCCACTGGTACGCGCCCCAGAGACCGTCCAGTCCACGCGCATAGGTGGAATAGGTGTGGTAGACGACGCCGTCCTCGCGCACGAACGCACTCATGCCCGGCCGGTCACGCTTGTAACTGGCGGTGTCGACGCCGCACGAGGTTGCGAACGCGACGACAGGCGGCGGCGCGCTATTGGCGTCGAGCGGATGAGTGCCGCGCGCGTAGTTGTATTCAGTGCTGCCTTGGCGCTGTTGCTCCTCGGTGATCGCGACGTTGAAATCGAAGTTGAAGTCGCTGTCGCGCGCGGACGCCCAAGGAAACGTCCAGCCCATCCGCCGCTTGTAGGCCTGCAGCTTGGCGACCGGCGCCCGCGACACCGCCCAGAGCATCACGTCGTGGTTGGCCAGATGGGCCTCGAACCCGTTGAAGCCGTCGGCGATCATCGAGCACGAGGGGCAGCCGGCCTTCCAGTCGGGCCCGAACATGAAGTGGTAGACGAGCAGCTGCGAGCGCCCGCGGAAGAGGTCGGTCAGCGCGGCGCTGCCCTCGTCGGTTTCGAACCGGTAGTCCTTGTCGATCCGAACCCACGGCAACCCCTGCCGCCGCTCCGCCAGCTCGTCGCCGTGCCGCGTCAGCTCTTTCTCCGCCTTGAGCAGTTCGAGCCGAGCCGTCAGCCATTCCTCGCGTGTACCGGTGATGTGCGTCGCCATCGTCCTCTCCATTGGGTGGTCGGTTGCCGTGGGATAGACTTAGTGCCGGGCGATCGCAGGGCGGGAGTTACAAGTGTGGCGGGATTACCATGGACTCACTGATCACCGCCGCGGCACGCGCCCTCGCGGCCGGTGATCCCCTCGGAGCGCTGAAACGGATCGCCCTGCGCGACGACGCGCCGGCGCTGGCGCTGCGCGGCATCGCGATGGCGCAGCTCGGCGATTTCATCCGCGCCAGGGCCCTGTTGCGCAGCGCAACACGCGCTTTTGGCCCGAAAGAGGCCGTGGCCCGGGCGCGTTGCATCGTCGCCGAGGCCGAGATCGCGCTGGTCTCGCGCGACCTCGGTTGGCCCGCGAAGACTCTCGACGCGGCGCGGACAACGCTCGAGGCGCACGGTGATCGGGTGAACGCCGCGCACGCACGGGTTCTCGAGATCCGGCGTCTCCTCCTAGTCGGGCGTTTGGACGAGGCCGAACATCGGCTCACCGGGCTCGACCCAGCGGCTTTCCCACCGGCATTGCGGACGGCGCATGAGCTGGTCGTAGCCGGGATCGCGATACGCCGCGTGCGGACAAAGCCGGCGCGTGCCGCGCTCGCTCGGGCCGCCGACGCTGCGCGCCACGCCGATATTCCGGCGCTGACGGCGGAAGTCAAAAGCGCCTTGCGCGTCCTCGATACGCCCGCCGCGCGCCTGATTGCGCGCGACGAGGAGCGC
>DATEMD010000072.1:0-23313 GCA_035275845.1 Allostellaceae bacterium
CGCAAGGAGCTTAACTGGGGCGGTCGCCGCCTCGTGCTCGAAACCGGCCGGATCGCGCGGCAGGCGGATGGCGCCGTGCTCGCGACCTACGGCGAGACCTCGGTGCTGTGCACCGCCGTCGGCGCCCGACAGGTCAGGCCGGGACAGGATTTCTTTCCGCTGACCGTCAATTACCAGGAAAAGACCTTCGCTGCCGGCAAGATTCCGGGCGGCTTCTTCAAGCGCGAAGGCCGTCCGTCCGAGAAAGAGGTGCTGACCTCGCGGCTGATCGACCGCCCGATCCGGCCGCTGTTCGCGCCCGGCTTCCTCAACGAAGTGCAGCTCATCTGCACCGTCCTGTCGCACGATTTGGAGAACGATCCCGACATCGTGGCGCTGATCGGCACGTCGGCGGCGCTGACCTTGTCCGGTATTCCGTTCATGGGGCCGATCGGCGGCGCGCGGGTCAGCTATATCGACGGCCAATACGTCCTCAATCCTAAGATCGACGACGTCAAGAATTCGGCGCTCGATCTCATCGTCGCCGGCACCCGGGAAGGCGTGCTGATGGTCGAATCCGAGGCCAAGGAACTGTCCGAAGACGTCATGCTCGGCGCGGTGATGTTCGGCCATAAGAGCTTCCAGCCGGTGATCGATGCGATCGTCGAGCTCGCCGAATCGGCGGCGAAAGAACCGTGGCCGCTGCCCGACGTCGACGTGCAGAAGAAGACGATCGAAGGAAAGTTGGCGCCGGCGGTTTCCGGCGAGATCGGCGCGGCCTATGCCGAACGGCAGAAGCAAACGCGCGCGAACATGCTCGACGCAGCGCGTACCAAGCTCGTCGATCTCTTCCCCGACGAGACCGAACGCTCGCTCGCCGGCAAGGTGTTCAAGTCGCTCGAGGCCGACATCGTGCGCGGCGCCATCCTCAAGGGCCAGCCGCGCATCGACGGCCGCGACACGCGGTCGATTCGGCCGATTTCGGCCGAAGTGGGCGTGCTGCCGCGCGCGCATGGCTCGGCGCTGTTCACCCGCGGCGAAACGCAGTCGCTGGCGGTGACCACGCTCGGCACCGGCGAGGACGAGCAGATCATCGACGCGCTCGAAGGCGAATTCCGCCAGAACTTCATGCTGCACTACAATTTCCCGCCCTATTCGACGGGTGAAGCCAAGCGCATGGGTTCGCCGGGTCGGCGCGAAATCGGTCACGGCAAGCTCGCGTGGCGCGCCGTGCATCCGCTGCTGCCGACTGCCGAAAGCTTTCCCTACACCATCCGCGTGGTGTCGGAGATCACCGAGTCGAACGGCTCGTCGTCGATGGCGTCGGTCTGCGGCGCATCGCTGTCGCTGATGGACGCCGGTGTACCCCTGAAGCGGCCGGTTGCCGGCATCGCCATGGGCCTGATCAAGGAAGCGAGCGGCTACGCCGTGTTGTCGGACATCCTTGGCGACGAGGATCATCTGGGCGACATGGACTTCAAGGTCGCCGGCACCGAACAGGGCGTCACCGCGCTGCAGATGGACATCAAGATCACCTCGATCACCGAGGAAATCATGCGGGTCGCGCTTGCGCAGGCGCGTGACGGCCGCCTGCACATTCTGGGCGAGATGAGCCGGGCGCTCGACCATGCGCGCGAAGGCGTTAATCAGAACGCGCCGCGCATCACCACGATCAGCATTCCGAAGGACAAGATCCGCGAAGTCATCGGTTCCGGCGGCAAGGTGATCCGCGAGATCTGCGAGGTCACGGGTGCCAAGATCGATATCGAGGACGACGGCACCATCAAGGTCGCGGCGGTCGACGCCGACGCATCGAAAGCGGCGATCGATTGGATCAAGGGCATCGTCGCCGAACCCGAAGTCGGTGTGATCTATTCGGGCAAAGTGGTGAAGACGATGGACTTCGGCGCCTTCGTTAATTTCCTCGGTGCCCGCGACGGTTTGGTACACATCAGCGAGTTGGCGCCGAATCGCGTCGGCAAGGTCACCGACGTCGTCAAGGTCGGCGATCAGGTGAAGGTGAAAGTGCTGGGCTTCGATGACCGCGGCAAGGTCAAGCTGTCGATGAAACAAGTCGACCAGGCGACCGGTGAGGACATCGGCGCCAAGCTGACCGAAGAGCGCCGTCAGCGCGACGCGGCCAAGGCCACGCCGGCCGAGTAATCGGTCCGGATTGATCGTCGCACCGTGCGGCCCTAGATAGGCGAAGGGGCAGGTACGATGGGAGAGAGGGAAAACGCGTGAAAGCGCTCAATGCGCTGCTGATGTCGGGTCGCGAAGTCCTGCCGCTGGTTGAAGGCGGCAAGGGCATCTCGATCTCAAACGGTGAAAGCTCGGGCGCCTGGGCGCGTTCCGGCGGCGTCGGCACTTTCTCCGGCGTCAACGCCGATTCGAAGGACGCGAACGGCCGCACCATCGCCCAGATCTATCACGGCAAGACGCGGCGCGAGCGCCACGAGGAGTTGGTGCGTTACGCCATCGCCGGCGGCATCCACCAGGCCCGCGTCGCCTACGAGAGGTCTTCGGGCCAAGGCCGCCTGCACATGAACATCCTGTGGGAGATGGCCGCCGCCGAGCGCATCCTCTACGGCGTCCTCGACGGCGCCAAGGGTCTCGTCAACGGCGTCACCTGCGGCGCCGGCATGCCCTACCGCATCGCCGAGATCTGCGCGCGCTACGGCGTCCATTACTATCCGATCGTCTCGTCGGCGCGGGCGTTCCGCGCGTTGTGGAAGCGCGCCTATCACAAGTTCCGCGATTGGCTGGGTGCGGTGGTCTACGAAGATCCGTGGCTCGCCGGCGGCCACAACGGCATCACCAATAGCGAAGACCCCGAACGGCCAGAGCCGCCCTTCCAGCGCGTCTACGAATTGCGCCAGATGATGCGCGAATTCGGCCTCGGCGACGTTCCGATCATCATGGCCGGCGGCGTCTGGTGCCTGCGCGAATGGGAGGATTGGATCGACAATCCCGATCTCGGCCCGATCGCTTTTCAGTTCGGTACCCGGCCGCTGCTCACCAAGGAAAGCCCGATTTCGGACGCCTGGAAGCACAAGCTGTTGACGCTCAAGGATGGTGACATCCGGCTCCAGCGTTTCAGCCCGACGGGGTTTTACTCGTCGGCCGTGCGCAACAACTTCCTCGCCGAGCTCGAGGAACGTTCGGATCGCCAGATTCCCTATTCGGTCGAGGCGGTCGGCGATCACCTGGCGACGCTCGAAATCGGCGCGCGCAAGCGCATCGTTTATGTCACGCCGCACGACCGCGAACGCGCCCTCGCCTGGATCGCTCAGGGCTTCACCGAGGCGTTGCGAACGCCCGATTCAACCCTGATTTTCGTCACGCCGCCCAAGGCGTTCGAGATCCGCAACGACCAGATCAACTGCATGGGCTGTCTTTCGGCCTGTTTGTTCTCCAATTGGGCGCAGAACGAGGAAGGCACCACGGGCAAGAAGGCCGATCCGCGCAGCTTCTGCATCCAGAAAACGCTGCAGAACATTGCCCACAGCGAGGACGTCGAATTCCAGCTGATGTTCTCCGGCCATAACGCCTATCGCTTCGGGGCTGATCCGTTCTATTCCAATGGCTTCATTCCGACCGTGCGCGAGCTGGTCGAACGTTTGCAAACCGGCAATTGATCCGGCCGTCGCCGCGGCGCTGCGCGCAATCTCGGTCAAATTTCATCTAAACGCCGGCGATTTGTTCCGGGCATTACGGGTTTCTGCGGCACGGCCGTGTTGGTCACGCTGCCGCCCGAGCGGGTCAGCCGTTCGGCCCGGCGATCGGCCTGAGTTGACCCGATTCTCCCCTTTGCCAATGGGCTATTCTGAGGTAATTTAGAGCCCCTCTATCTTTCTAACTGGGCTCACCCATATATCTGCTGTGACCCGTCCTTTTGCCAACGCGCTCGAATTGCTCCGCGCCGCGCGGCTACGGCCGACCCGGCAGCGGTTGGCTTTGGCGCGGCTGTTGTTCGAAAAGGGCGATCGCCACGTTGCGGCTGAGGAGCTGCATGGCGAGGCGCTGGCGGCGCAGGTGCCGGTTTCGCTGGCCACGGTCTACAACACGCTGCACCAGTTCGTTGCCGCTGGGTTGCTGCGCGAGGTGGTGATCAACCCCGGCCGCTCCTATTTCGACACCAACGTCAGCGATCACCATCATTTCTTCTACGAAGACAGCGGCACGCTGCGCGATATTCCGGGCGACAGCATTGCCGTCAGCAACGTCCCGCCGCCGCCGGACGGCGGCTCGATCCGTCGCGTCGACGTAGTGGTTCGGGTCGAAAAAGCCGCGTCAAAGGCGCGGCAGTAGGAAATTTTTCCTTATATATACCCGTTGGTTACCCTGTAAATTATAGTTGTTCTAGACTATTGACTTGGGGGTTCCGCCGGTTCATATAAAACGCGTGGCGGACGCGATCGTCATCGTCGTCGGCCGGCCAATTCCCAAACCCGAGGAGGTTTCTCATGGCACTGAAAGGCTCGAAGACCGAGCAGAACCTGAAGGACGCATTCGCCGGCGAGAGCCAGGCCAATCGCCGCTATCTCTATTTCGCTCAGAAAGCCGATGTCGAGGGTCATAACGACGTCTCGACCGTGTTCCGCTCCACGGCGGAAGGTGAAACCGGTCACGCGCACGGCCATCTCGAGTTTCTCGAAGAGGTCGGCGACCCGGCGACCGGCAAGCCGATCGGCGACACCAAAAAGAATCTCGCGGCCGCGATCGCCGGCGAGACCCACGAATACACCGACATGTATCCGGGCATGGCCAAGACCGCCCGGCAGGAAGGCTTTGCCGAGATCGCCGACTGGTTCGAGACGCTCGCCAAGGCCGAGAAGTCGCACGCCGGCCGCTTCCAGAAGGCACTCGACACCATGGGCTGATCCAGCCCGAACGTTCGTTGCGGGGAGCGCTGCGGCGCTCCTCGCCGTTTTCTCAGCGGGAATTTTCCATGCGGGAAGGCAGCCTCGAAGCGCCGATGCGGCGCGCGATTCCGTGGCAGGACGCTGATTTCTACGATCCGGCCAAGGTCGAAGCGGAGATGCATCGCATCTTCGAGATCTGCCACGGCTGCCGCCGCTGCTTCAATTTGTGCGACAGCTTTCCGCGGCTGTTCGATCTGATCGACGCCAGCCCGAACGAACTCGAAGGCGTCGACCGCAAGGACTACGCGCACGTCGCCGAAGCCTGCACGCTCTGCGACCTGTGCTTCATGACCAAGTGTCCCTACGTGCCGCCACACGAGTTCAATCTCGATTTTCCGCACACCATGCTGCGCTATCGCGCCGCGCAGCTGAAACAGAACGGCGGCGATTTCGCGCAGCGGCAGCTGGCCGAAACCGATCGCAACGGCCGCCTTGGCGGCACCGTGGCGCCACTTGCCAACTGGGCGACCGCCACCGGCAACCGCTTGACGCGTCCGGTGATGGAAAAGACAGCCGGTGTCGATCGCCGCGCCGACTTGCCGAAATTCTCCGGTCGCACCTTCGTCATGCGCGCGCGGGATCATGCGCCGACCGTCGATCGCGACGCGCCGGCCTATGGCCGCAAGGCGCTGATCTACGCCACCTGCTTCGTCAATTATCACCACCCCCGCATCGGCGAGGCGCTGCGCGCCGTGCTGGCAAAAAACGGTGTCGCGACCGAGGTTGCCTATCCAGGCTGCTGCGGCATGCCGCAATTCGAGCGCGGCGACGTCGCGCGCGTCGCGGCGATGGCGAAGCAGGTTGCGCAGGCGCTCCGACCCAAGATCGAGCAAGGCTACGACGTGATAGCGCCGGTTCCGTCCTGCGCGCTGATGCTGAAATTCGAGTGGCCGCTGCTGTTGCCGGACGACGCCGACGTGAAACTGTTGGCGCGCGCGACGTTCGACGCCAGCGAATATCTGGTGGCGATCGCCAAGAAGGAGGGCCTGGCCGGCGGCCTGTCGCCGCTCGCCGGCGGCGTCGCCGTCCACATCGCCTGTCACGCGCGGGCGCAGAATATGGGCCAGAAGGCCGCCGAGATGCTGCGGCTGGTGCCGACGACCGAGCTCACCGTGATCGAACGCTGTTCGGGCCACGGCGGCTCATGGGGCGTGATGAAGGAAAATTTCGATACCGCGATCAAGGTTGGCAAGCCGGTGGCGCGCGCCGCCGCCAAGGCGGACAAGGCCTATCTCGCGTCGGAATGCCCGTTGGCGGCGACGCATATCCGCCAGGGCATGGCGATGCTCGGCGACGAAGGCAAAGCGCCGGCCGCGACCTATCACCCGATCGAGCTGCTGGCGCTCGCCTATGGCGTGCTGCCGGAGGAGAAATCCGCATGACGCAGTTCCGCGAACTGACCCGCGCCGACATCCTGCCGCTCGACCAGTACGAACGCGACCGACGCACCCACCGCCAACGGATCACCGCGCTGAAACAGAACCGCCGCGTCGAAGTCGGCCCGCTGGCGACGTTCTATTTCGAGAATTTCGACACCATGTGGCACCAAGTGCATGAAATGCTCGCGGTCGAGCGCGGCGGCGAGGCGCAGATCGCCGACGAACTCGCGGCTTACAATCCGCTCATCCCCAAGGGCGACGAGCTGATCGCGACCGTGATGTTCGAGATCGACGACCCGGTGCAGCGGGCGCGCGTCCTCGGCCAGCTCGGCGGCGTTGAGCACCGGATGTACATCGCCTTCGCCGGCGAGAAGATCGTCGGCACCGCCGATCCGACGCGCGAGAACACCTCGCCCGAAGGCAAGGCCTCGTCGGTTCAGTTCATGCGCTTTCCCTTCAGCCGGACGCAGAAGGACAAGTTCCGCGCGGCGGGCGCACGCGTCGAAGTCGGCATCGAGCATCCGAACTATCACCACATCGCGGTGCTGAGCGACGCGGTGCGTCAGGCGCTGGCAGCCGATCTGGCCTGAGGCGCGCCGTCAGATGACGTGCGTCAGCACGTAATAGACCACGTAGATCCAGCTTAAAAAGCCATCGATCACTGCCCAGATCACGCTCTTGTTCGTGGTCCATGACATAGCGATGGCGAGCGCGTTACCGAAGGTGACGCCGTAATGGATGTAATAATACATGCCGATCTCCTCGATCCGGTATCGGTTGGCGCGAAAATTCGAAGGCTAAGAACGATCGACGGCGTCGGGCGGCGCAACGCCGCTACTCGATGGTCTCGTCGGGCGTGACGCCCCAGATCTCGCTGCGCAGCAGCCAGCCGCGGACGACGCGCCGGCCGCGAGTTTCGACCCGGCACCAGGCGTTGCGGCATTCGAGCAGGGTGGCGATGACGCCAGGCTCAAGCTTGGCCAAGGCCGGCGAATCGCGCGCCGGCTCCTGATAGATCGTGCGCGTATCGGCTTTGATGATTACGGTGCGCGTCGCACTCAGCAGGCGAACTTGAATCCAGCCTTCGGTGCCCTGCCAGTCGCGCACATGCCGCCACACGTCGTAGCTGTCGATGACCTCGACCGGCAGCCCCTTGCGCCGATAAACCCAATGGATCGGGTATTTCTCGCCCGGGCCGGCGCGCAGATTCACCTCGTTCGAGCGCAAGCTCATGAACTGCGGATATTGCGGCTTATCCGCGGCGGCGGCCGGCAACGCGAGCGCGCAAGCCAACAGCAGGGCAGCGACGGCGCGGATCATGCGGCGGTCTAACCTGCCGAGCGTGGCCGGGTCAAGCCTCGGTGGCGCGCGACGGCGATGCCGCCGAGCACCAGCGCCAAGGCGACGATCAGCGACGGTGTCAGGCGTTCGCCGAGGAAAACGATCGCGATTAGCACCGACAGCGGCGGCACGGCGAATTGGAAGACGGCAACACGCTGCACCCCGCCGGTGCGCAGCGCCCAAAACCACGCGATGAAGGCCGTAAGATTGGGACCATAGGCGAGGGTGGCGACGGCGATGAAATCGCCCCAGCCGAAATGGCTCCAATCGACCAGTGGAATCCGCACGACGGCAAACGGCATCAGCACCAGGCCGCCAGCGCCGACGCACCACAGCGTTGCCGGCAGGGCGCCGATATAGGCCGACAACCGCGCGCCCGCGACGTACGAGCTCGCCGACAGCGCCGCCGCGGCCAGCACCAGAAGGTCGCCCGTGAGGCTGGCTGCTTGGCCGGCGTCGGCGCGGAATCCGAACAACAGACCTTCGCCAAGGAACGCGAGTGCGGCGCCAGCCCACCAATAGCCGCCGGGCCGCCGCCGTTCGACGATCGCAGCCGCAAGGCCGGTAAAGATCGGCATCGCCGCCTGAATGAGCGCACCGTGTGTCGCCGAGGTTTGCGCCTGGCCGAGCGTGAACAGCAGCGGAAAGGCGATAAAGCTGCCGGCCACCGACAGCGCCAGCAGCATCCATTGGTGCCGCGTGTGCGGCAACGGCAGGCGTAGCGCGATGGCCAGCGGCACCGCCACCAAGGCTGCCGCCGCGGGCCGCATGCCCAGGAGTAACGGGTCGATGTCGCCGGCGATCGCCCGGGTCAGCGGCCCGCTGAGCGCGAACAGTACGACCGACACCATCGCCGCCGCGAAAACCGCCGCCGGTCGCTCGCCCGTTTGGTCCATTGCGTCCGTTGTCGCTGTCGGCGCCGCGCCGGGTCAAGGGTGCTCCGCGCATGGCTGGACACCTGCCAGCGCCCTTGCTAGGCCTTGCCCCGAAGGAGAGCGAAGCCGATGTCGGCGAAAAAGCCGCTGGTCGTGGTCACGCGCAAGCTGCCGGACGTCGTTGAGACCCGGATGATGGAGCTGTTCGACGCGCGGCTGAACGACGGCGACACGCCCTTCACCACGGATCAGCTGAAAGCCGCAATGGCCGAGGCGGACGTGCTCGTGCCGACGGTTACCGACCGCATCGATGCCGAAATCATCGCCGCCGGCGGCGAACGGCTGAAGCTCATCGCCTCGTTCAGCAACGGCGTCGATCACATCGACCTGGCGGCCGCCAAGGCCAAGGGCATCATCGTCACTAACACGCCGGGCGTTCTGACCGAAGACACCGCCGACATGACCATGACGCTGATTCTGGCGGTCGCGCGCCGCGTCAGCGAGGGCGAGCGCCTGCTGCGCGACGGTCATTGGCAGGGCTGGAGCCCGACATTCATGCTCGGCAGCCGGCTGTGGGGCAAGCGTCTCGGCATCGTCGGCATGGGCCGGATCGGCTCGGCCGTGGCGCGGCGCGCGCGCGGCTTCGGACTTTCGGTGCATTACCACAATCGGCACCGCGTCGATCCCGATCTCGAGCAGGAGCTCGAGGCGACCTATTGGGAAAGCCTCGACGCGATGCTGGCGCGCATGGACATCGTCTCGATCAACTGTCCGCGTACGCCCGCCACCTTTCACCTGCTGTCGGCACGCCGTCTCAAGCTGCTGCGGCCGACTGCGATCCTGGTCAACACCTCGCGTGGCGAGGTGATCGACGAGGAGGCGCTGACGCGGCTGTTGGTTGAACGCGGCATTGCCGGCGCCGGCCTCGACGTGTTCGAGCGCGAGCCGCTGGTCAACGACCAACTGCTGGCGCTCGATCGCGTCGTGCTCCTGCCGCACATGGGCTCGGCGACCATCGAAGGCCGCGTCGACACCGGCCAGCGCGTCATCCTCAACATCAAAACCTTCGCCGACGGCCATCGGCCGCCCGACCGGGTCGTCGATACGCTGCTTTAGACCGGCCGGCGGCGACAAAACGCTTTGCTATGCGCAGCTTGCGTTATATCTTTTTGTATACAACGAAGGAGAGATTCATGCGTCGGCGCTGGTTGCTGGTTGCCGTTCTGTTGACGTTATTGCCGATGGTGCCGGCGCAGGCCGACACCTATACGATTTTCGCCGCGGCCAGCCTCAAGAACGCACTCGACGCCGCGGTCGCCGCCTATCAGAAGGAAACCGGCGACACCGTGCGGGTGTCGTACGCCGCAAGCTCGGCGCTCGCGCGCCAAATCGAAGCCGGCGCTCCGGCCGACATCTTCATCTCGGCCGACCTCAAATGGATGGACGAGCTGCAGGGCAAGAACCTCATTCAAACGAACAGCCGCCGCAACCTGCTGGGCAACGAGCTGGTGCTGGTCGCGCCAGTGGCCAGCCACACCAAAATCGATCTCAAACCCGGCGTCGATCTGCTGTCGCACCTCAAGAACGGCCCATTGGCGATGGCCGATCCGGCGGCGGTGCCGGCGGGGATTTACGGCAAGGCGGCGCTGACCAAGCTCGGCATCTGGAGTTCGGTCGAGGCCAAGGTCGCGCGCGCCGAAGACGTGCGTGCGGCGCTGCGTTTGGTGGCGCGCGGCGAGGCGCCGTTGGGCATCGTCTATCGTACCGACGCCAACGCCGAGCCGCAGGTCGAAGTCGCCGGCGTCTTTCCGCCCGACAGCTATCCGCCGGTGACCTATCCGACGGCGCTCGTCGCGCACGCTCAGGCGCACGCGAAAAATCTGCTGAACTTCCTCGAATCGCCGTCGGCACGGCCCTATTTCGAGAAGCAGGGCTTCAAGGTGCTGTTCTAGCGCCGTAGCGCACGCTGGAGCGCCGCGAGCTCGCGCGCCGCGGCCTTCTGCGACCGAAGCTCGATCGCGCGGTAGTGGGCGACCAGCGTGCGGCCGAACGGCGTCAGATGCGCGCCGCCGCCGTGCTCGCCGCCCGGCCGCGCGGTCACCACTTGACGCCGGAACGTGCGGTTGAGGTTGTCGATCAGCATCCAGGCGCGCCGGTAAGACATGCCCAGCGCGCGGCCGGCGCGCGAGATAGATCCACTGTCATGGATCGCCTCGAGCAGCCGGATCTTGCCCGGCCCCACCGCCTTGCCCGGTCCGAAATCGACGCGCAGCGTGAGTTTCGCCACTCGCCACCCTCAGCCGCCGCAGGTTGGGCAATCGGGGTCGCGCGGAATCTCGATCTTGTGGAAATCGGCGGCCAGCGAATCGTACATCAGCAGCGTGCCGCTCAGACTCGTGCCGATGCCGAGGATCTCCTTGAGCACCTCGACCGCCTGCAACGTCCCCATGACGCCGGCGATGGCGCCCAGGATGCCGGCGGTCTCGCACCGCGGCACGCTCTCCGGCGGCGGCGCCTCGCGGAACAGGCAGCGATAGCAGGGGTGCGGCGGCCCGAGATAGGCCTTGAACGTGGAGAGTTGACCGTCAAAGGGCGACAGCGCCGCGCCGACCAGCGTTTTGCGCAGCCGGTAGCAGAGATCGTTGAGCAGGTAGCGGGTGGCGAAATTGTCGCTGCCGTCGGCCACCAGGTCATAGCGCGCGACGATATCGCGCGCGTTACGCGCGTCGAGCCGAAGCGCATGCGTTTCGATCCGAACGTCGGGATTGATCGCGGCCAGCGTTTGTTGCGCGCTTGCGGTCTTGAGGCGACCGACGGCCGCTGTGGCGTGGACGATCTGGCGCTGGAGGTTGGTCAGGTCGACCTGATCGTCGTCGACGATGCCCAGCGTGCCGACGCCAGCGGCCGCGAGATACATCAACAGCGGCGAGCCGAGCCCGCCGGCACCGATCACCAGCACGCGCGCGGCAAGCAGCTTGGCTTGGCCCTCCTCGCCGACCTCGTCGAGGATCAGATGCCGGGCGTAACGCTGGAACTGCGCCTCGCTTAGCGGGTGCGCCAGGGTCTCGGCCATCACAGGCTTTCGAACAGGGCGGTCGACAAATACCGCTCGGCGGTATCGGGCAGGATGGCGACGATGACCTTGCCGCTCATCGCCGGCCGCTGGCCGATCTCGGCCGCCGCCGCCAGCGCCGCACCCGACGAAATACCGCACGCGACGCCCTCGAGACGCGCGACCTCGCGCGCCACTTTGAACGCGGTCTCGTTGCCGATGCGGATTACCTCGTCGATCAGCTTGGTGTCGAGGATCGCCGGAACGAAGCCGGCGCCAAGGCCCTGAATCTTGTGTGGGCCGGGCGGGCCGCCCGATAGCACGGCGCTGTCTTCGGGTTCGACCGCAACCATGTGCAGGCCGGGTTTGCGTGGCTTCAGAACCGAGCCAACGCCGGTCAGCGTGCCGCCGGTGCCGACGCCGCTGATCACCACGTCGACGCGGCCGTCGGTGTCGCACCAGATTTCTTCGGCCGTGGTGCGGCGGTGGATTTCGGGATTGGCCGGGTTGTTGAATTGCTGCGGCATGAAGGCGTCGCCCAGCTTCTTCACCAACGCTTCGGCGCGGGCGATGGCGCCGCGCATGCCCTGGGCCGCCGGCATCAGCTCAATCTCGGCGCCCAAGAGCTTCAGCATGTGGCGGCGTTCGACCGACATGCTGTCGGGCATGACGAGGATGAGGCGATAGCCCTTGGCGGCGGCGGCGAAGGCGAGTGCGATGCCCGTATTGCCCGAGGTCGGCTCGACCAGCACCGTCTTGCCCGGCGTGATCAGCCCCGCCTGCTCCGCCGCCTCGATCATTGCCGCGCCGATACGGTCCTTGACCGACGACAGCGGATTGAAGAACTCGCACTTGGCGAGGATGTCCGCCTTGACGCCGTGCGTCGCGGCGAAACGCGACAGGCGCACCAGCGGTGTCGCGCCGATGGTTTCGATGATGCTGTCATAAACCCGGCCGCGGAACGTCGCCGGCGCCATCGCGTTCGACATCGGCTTGGGCTCAGGTCGCGCCATGACGGGGTCCTTCAGATGGAGAAGTCGAGACGCGCGCCGTACTCGCCCGGCACGCCCATTTTGTGCGCCCGCAGGCACAAATCCTCGATGGTGATGCCGTCAAGCCGCGCCATCACCTCGACGTTGAGCTCCTGCCACAATGGCCGGACCACGCGATGGCCGAGCTCGGCGCCGGCGTCTTCGGTCAACGGATCGTCGCCGCCGTCGAGCGTTTGGACGACGCGGACGATCTCGCCCAGGTTGATGCGACGGCGTTCGCGCGCCAGACGATAACCGCCGCGCGGACCGCGCACGCCGGCAAGGACCCCGGCGCGCACCAGCTGTTGCAACACCTGTTCGAGATAGCGGCGGGGGATGCCTTGACGCCGGGTGATCTCGCCGGACTGCACCGGCAGCGAGCCGGCGTTGTAGGCGATGTCGAGCACGGCCTCGATCGCGAACAGCAACTTCTTGGTGAGTCTGACCATCGCGCCCGTAACCTATTCGGCGGCCTTGTGGTCGAAGAACTGGGCGATGCGCGCGGCCAGGCGTTCGCCGACGTCGCGCTTGCTGAGCCGGCCCCACGATTCGGTGCCGCGTTCGTCGATCAGCTGGATCTCATTGGCGTCGCCGCCGAACACGCCGGTTGCCGCCGAGACGTCGTTGGCCAGAATCCAGTCGGCGCCCTTGGCGGCACGCTTGGCGCGAGCGGCGGCGATGAGGTTTTCGGTCTCGGCGGCAAAGCCGACGACCAGCCGTGGCCGCCGGTTGGCGGCGCGCGCCAGCGTCGCCAGGATGTCGGGGTTCTCGACCAGGGTCAGGGTCGGCGGCGCGCCCTTCTTTTTGAGCTTCTGCGGCGCTGCCTCGGCGCGCCAATCGGCGACCGCGGCGGCGCAGACGGCTACGTCGACCGGCAGCTGCGCTTCGCAGGCGCTCAGCATCTCGCGCGCCGAGCGGACGTGGACGACGCGCACGCCCGGCGGATCGGCCTCGCGCGTCGGACCCGAAACCAGCACCGTGTCGGCGCCCAGGCGGGCGATCGCCGCGGCGATCGCATGCCCCTGCTTGCCGGACGAGCGGTTGGCGATATAGCGCACCGGATCGATCGCTTCCTCGGTCGGGCCGCTGGTGACCAGCGCCTTACGGCCGCGAAGCAGAGCGTGGGTGACAAAATGCGCTTCGACCGCATCGGCGATTGCAGCCGGCTCGGCCATGCGGCCGAGTCCGCTTTCGGCTTCGGCCAGCGGGCCGCTGTCCGGTCCGATACGTTGGACACCGCGTTTCTCGATCAGTGCCAGGTTGGCCTGGGTTGCCGAATTCGCCCACATCCGCGTATTCATCGCCGGCGCCAGCAGGATCGGCTTGTCGCTGGCGATGAGCACGGTCGAGGCGAGGTCGTCGGCCAGCCCGGTCGCCAGCTTGGCAATCAGATTCGCGGTCGCCGGCGCCACCACGATCAGATCGGCTTCCTGCGACAGCCGCAGGTGGCCCATCTCGTTTTCGTCGGTGAGCGAGAACAGGTCGCTATAGACGCGGTCACCGGACAACGTTTGGACCGATAGCGGCGTAATGAAGCGCTGCGCCGCAGCGGTCATTACGCAGCGCACCGCCGCGCCGCGTTCGCGCAGCCGGCGGATGAGCTCAAGGCTCTTATAGGCGGCAATGCCGCCGGCAATGACCAACAGGATGCGGCGTCCGTGCAGCATCATCGGTTTTCCAACACTGTGATGCGGAATAACGGAATAATTTACTCTATCAGCGGTGTAATTTCAAAGCTCAAAGCCGCCAACCGGAGTGAATTGCGGCAATGCCGCCGCTGAGCGACCGAACCGCAACCTGCTCGAAGCCGGCGTCGCGCATGAGCGCGGCCAGGCGCTGGCGGTCGGGAAAGCGCCGGATGCTTTCGGCCAAATACTGATAAGCGTCGCGGTCGCGCGCGACGACCGCGCCGAGACGTGGCAACACAGCGAACGAATAGAGATCATAGGCGCGTTTCAGCAACGGCTGCTCGACGTTGCTGAATTCGAGGCACAGAAACCGGCCGCCCGGCTGCAGCACGCGTCGTGCCTCGGCCAAAGCGGCCGGAATGCGGGTCACGTTCCGCAGGCCGAAGGCGATGGTATAGGCGTCGACGCTAGCGCTGGCGATCGGCAGCGCCTCGGCATTGCCGCACAGCCAGCGCAGCGCGCCGCTATCGCCCTGATCGAAGCCACGGGCACGACCGGCTTCGACCATGCTGCGGTTGATGTCGCAGACGATGGCGCGAGCGCCGCGGGCGCGCGCCACGAAACGGCGCGCGATATCGCCAGTGCCGCCGGCGACGTCGAGCAGCAACTGGCCTGGCCGCGGGGTAAGCCGGTCGATCAGCTGCGCCTTCCACAGCCGATGGATGCCGCCGGACATCAAATCGTTCATCAGGTCGTAGCGCTGGGCGACGCGCGCGAAAACGTCGTGTACCAGCCGCGTGTGCTCGCGCGCCGCGACGCGGCGATAGCCGAAATCCGCTGTCTCTTTTGCCGCCATCTTGGCACCATAGCGGCCGCCCTCCCGCGAGACCAGCCCATGCCCGAATTGCCGGAAGTCGAAACCGTCGTGCGCGGACTCAAGGTGCGCATCGACGGCAAGCGGCTGCTGCGTTTGACGCTGCACCGCCCGGACCTGCGGCGGGCGATCCCCAAGGGGCTGGCGGCCAAGGTCGAAGGACGGCGCGTCGCCCGCGTCGACAGGCGCGCCAAATACATTCTGCTGCGTCTCGAGGACGGCGGCGTGTTGATCGTGCATCTCGGCATGTCCGGACGGCTGACATTGGGCGACGCGACGCGGCCGCCGCCGCCGCAACGGCATGATCATGCGCTCATGGTTTTCGAGGACGGGATCGAGGTGCGGTTCAACGATCCGCGCCGTTTCGGTCTCATCGATTATGCGCGGGCCGACGATCTAACGACGCACGAACTGTTCCATCATCTCGGGCCCGAGCCGCTGGCCGCCGAATTCGATGGCGCGGCATTGGCCCGATTGCTTGCAGGCAAGAACACGCCGATCAAATCGGCGCTGCTCGATCAGCGTGTCGTCGTCGGCATCGGCAATATTTATGCGTGCGAAAGCCTTTATTGGGCGGGCCTTTCGCCGAAACGCCTGGCGCGAACGGTGCAAGGCGACCGTGCCGCGCGCCTCGCCGCGACGATCAAGCGTGTGCTCAACCACGCGATCTCGGTCGGCGGTTCGAGCTTGCGGGATTATGTCAGCGCGTCGGGCGAACTCGGCAATTTCCAGCGCCACTTCGCCGTCTACGATCGCGAAGGCGAACGGTGTCCCGGGTGCGATTGCCGGACCGGCATCAAGCGCGTCGTTCAATCGGGCCGCTCGACATTTTACTGTGCCAAGCGGCAGCGTTGAGTCTACCCTGCGGCAGATGCGGCGACTGCTTCTCGTGCTCGTGCTGATGGTCGCGCCGCTGGCGGCGCACGCCGACGGATTCGTACCGGGCACCGAAGACCTGCCGTTGATGCCGGGGCTTGAATCGGTCGCCGGCTCGGCCGTCGTATTCGATAAGCCCGAAGGCCGGATCGTCGAAAGCACGGCGCACGGCAAGCTGACGCGCTATGCGGTGACGCGCTTTTACACCCAAACCCTGCCGCAACTGGGCTGGCAGCACGTCACCGGCATGCCGGCCTCCTGGACGCGTGCTGGCGAGCGGCTGCGGCTCGATTTCCGCGGTCCCGATGGCGATCTGACCGTTGGTTTCATGATCGCCCCGCAGTGAGCAACGGAGGCCCCCATGAGCTACGAGAACATCCTCGTCGAGACCCGTGGCGCCGTCGGGCTTGTCACGCTGAACCGGCCGCAGGCGCTCAATGCTTTGTGCGATGCCCTGATTCGCGAGCTTGGCCAAGCGCTTGACACCTTTGAGGCCGACGACGCCGTCGGCGCCATTGTCCTCACCGGCAACGACAAGGCCTTTGCCGCCGGCGCTGACGTCAAGGAGATGCAGAACCGCTCGTTCGTCGACGTCTATCTCGGCGATTTCGTCAAAAGCTGGGAACGGGTCACACTCTGCCGCAAGCCGGTGATCGCCGCGGTCGCCGGCTATGCTCTTGGCGGCGGCTGCGAGTTGGCGATGATGTGCGATATCATCGTTTGTGCCGATTCCGCCAAGTTCGGCCAGCCCGAAATCACCCTCGGCATCACGCCCGGCGCTGGCGGTACCCAGCGGCTGACGCGTTTCGTCGGCAAGGCCAAGGCGATGGACATGATTCTGACCGGCCGCATGATGGATGCGGCCGAGGCCGAGCGTTCCGGCTTGGTTTCGCGCGTCGTGCCGGCGGCAAAACTCGTCGATGAGGCGGTGAAAATGGCGGCGCAGATCGCCGCGCTGTCGCGGCCGGCGGTTCTGATGGCGAAAGAGATGATCAACCGCGCTTACGAGACGACGCTCGCCGAAGGTGTGCGCTTCGAACGCCGTCTCTTTCACGCGCTGTTCGCGACCGCGGATCAGAAAGAGGGCATGTTGGCGTTCGTGGAGAAACGCAAGCCAAATTTTCGCAATCGCTGAACACGGTCGCCGCACGCGCCTTGACGCATCGCCCGCGCGGCGGCTATAAGCGCCGCTTCTCTACAATCCGGCTCCCCCTTCGAGCGAAAGCACAGGTCAGCGATGGCGACCCATAAATCCGCGGAAAAAAGAATTCGGCAAACCACACGCCGCACGGCGGTCAATCGCGTTCGCGCGAGCCGCATGCGTGGCGCCGTGAAGGCTGTCGAGACGGCGATTGCCGCCGGCGACAAGAAAGCGGCGCGCGCCGCCTTCGCGCTGGCGCAGCCAGAGTTGCAACGTGGCGCGAAGTACGGCGTCATCACGGCAAGCGCGGCCGCGCGCAAGACCTCGCGCCTCTCGGCACGCATCAAATCGCTCAAGGGCTGATCGTCGTGACCGTTCTGCCGCATGCGAAAATAATTTTTTGCGTTCGCATGTCGGCCGTATTGCCTTTCTGTGTCGGCCTTCGGTAGAGTTTGGTTGCGCCGTCGCAGTGAAAGGTGTTCTGGGGACCATCGCACCATGATGTCGGGCGTAGCGCTTCCGAAAGAACGGAAAAATCCGGGCGACATCGCGGCGATCCAGTCGTCGGCTTCGCGTTTCGAATTCAAGGCTTCGTCTAAAGCGTAGCGCCGGAAGAGAAACAAGGTCTCTTCCGATAACGGCGCTCGTTTGGGTTTTTAGGGTTCCTTGGGGGGCGTGGTGACGGACTACACGGAAGCGTCGGCGCCGGCATCGGCTGCTTCGACGCAACAGGATGTGAAGACTTGGGCGCCCCTCGGCCTGACCCTCCGGGTGTGGGCATGATGGAGCCGGTCAGCCGCAAAGGCGACATCCAGTCGCAGTGGGCGCGCGTACGCGGGCGCTTGCGCGAGGAGTGCGGCGACGCTGCCTATCGCGCTTGGCTCAAGTCGATGACCCTCTATGGTGTCGATGCGGGTCGGGTCCGGATCGGCGTGCCCACCCGGTTCCTGCGCGATTGGGTCAGCCAACATTACTCGGATCGCATCCGCGCCTTGTGGAACGACGAGGACGACGCCATTGCGGCGGTCGAGATCCTGGTCACCGGCCGGACCGTGGCCCAGGCGGTCGAAGCTGAGCCGACCCTACCGGCCGGCGACGGCATTGAGCCGTCCGCCGCCACCGAGGAAAAAGACATCAGCGCGCCGCTCGATCCGCGCTTCACCTTCGAGAATTTCGTCGTCGGCAAGCCCAACGAGCTCGCGCATGCGGCCGCCCGCCGGGTCTCCGAGGCGCAGGTCGGCGTACGGTCCGGCGGCAGTCCGCAGCTGCCGTTCAACCCGCTCTTCCTTTATGGCGGCGTCGGTCTGGGCAAGACCCATCTGATGCATGCGATCGCATGGCATATCCGCACGCGCGCGCCGCATCGCAAGGTCATCTACCTCTCGGCCGAGAAGTTCATGTTCCAGTTCGTCCGGGCGATCCGCTTCAAGGACACGATGGCGTTCAAGGAACAGTTCCGTTCGGTCGACGTGCTGATGGTCGACGACGTCCAGTTCATCGGCGGCCGCGATGCCACGCAGGAAGAATTCTTCCATACTTTCAATGCGTTGGTGGACCAGAACCGGCAGATCATCATCTCCGCCGACAAATCGCCGTCGGACCTCGAGGGCATCGAAGAACGCGTCAAGTCGCGGCTCGGCTGGGGCTTGGTCGCCGACATCCATCCGACGACCTATGAGCTCCGTCTCGGCATTCTGCAGGCCAAGGCCGAGACGACGCAGCTGCCGGTGCCCGGCAAGGTGTTGGAATTCCTCGCGCATAAGATCACGTCCAACGTGCGCGAACTGGAAGGCGCGTTGCACCGGATCAGCGCCCACACCCAGCTGACGGGCGGCATGGTGACGCTCGAAGGCGCCCAAGAGGTGCTGCACGATCTGCTGCGTGCCAACGACCGGCGCGTGACTATCGACGAGATTCAGAAACGCGTCGCCGAGCACTACAACATCCGGCTCGCCGATATGCATTCCGCCCGCCGCGCGCGCGCGGTCGCGCGGCCGCGCCAGGTAGCGATGTATCTGTGCAAGCAGCTGACGCCGCGCTCGCTGCCCGAAATCGGTCGCAAGTTCGGCGGCCGCGACCACACCACGGTGATGCACGCGGTGCGCAAGATCGAGGAATTGAAAGCCGCCGACACCACCTTGGCCGAGGACATCGAGCTGCTTCGTCGCATGCTCGAAAACTGAGCTGGCGTCGTCGTCACTCGCTTCTCATAAATCTCTGATCTGTAAGGCGGAAATCGCGACTCGGCGGCGCGATTTTACGGCCCGCCGCGGTATACGCTCGACACCCCCTGTGCTATAGTTTTTTCCCGTTCGGCGGCCGTTTTCGGCGCGCGTTGCGGCGCGCGCCAGGGTTCGGACGCGGCGGGGTGTCGGACCGGAAAGACGGTCCGGCGCGAGGAAAAGCCGCCACAACGGACAAACGCCACCACCCATGAAACTGACGATCGAACGCGCCGCTCTGCTCAAGGCATTGGGCCACGTGCAGAGCGTGGTCGAGCGACGCAACACCATACCCATCCTGTCGAACGTGCTGCTGCGCGGTGCCGACGGCAAGCTGGCGCTGTCGGCGACCGACATGGACATCGAAATGATTTCGTCCGTGCCGGCGCAAGGCGTCAAAACCGGCGGCACCACCGTGCCGGCACACACGCTCTATGACATCACGCGCAAGCTGCCCGAGGGCGCGCAAGTGGCGCTCGAAATCGGCGCCGACAAGGGCCAGATGACGCTCCGGTCCGGCCGCTCGACCTTCACCCTCGCCTGCCTGCCGTCCGAGGATTATCCGGTCATGTCGGGCAGCGACCTGGCGCACAATTTCACGATTTCGGCCGCCGATCTGAAGCGGCTGATCGACCGCACCCGGTTCGCGATCTCGACCGAGGAGACGCGCTACTACCTCAACGGCATCTATCTCCACGCCGCCAAAAGCAACGACGTCAATATGCTGCGCGCGGTCGCGACCGACGGTCATCGTCTGGCGCGGATGGAGTTGCCGCTGCCCGACGGCGCCGCTGGCATGCCGGGCGTGATCGTGCCGCGCAAGGCGGTCGGCGAGTTGCGCAAGCTGCTCGACGAATTCGACCAGGACATCGCCGTGTCGCTGTCCGATACCAAGATCCGCTTCGGCTTCGGCGAGAACACGGTCCTGACCTCCAAGCTGATCGACGGCACCTTCCCCGATTACGACCGGGTCATCCCGACGGGGAACGACAAGGTGCTTGAGGTCGAGTGCAAGTCGTTCGCGGCCGCCGTCGATCGCGTGGCGACGATCTCGAGCGAGAAGAGTCGGGCGGTGAAGCTGGCGATCGAGCGCAACAGCCTGACACTTTCGGCCACCAGCGCCGAAAACGGCACCGCGTCCGAGGAAATCGAGGTGCGTTACAGCGCCTCGCCGATCGAGATCGGTTTCAACTCGCGCTATCTCCTCGACATCACCGAGCAGATCGAGGGCGAAGGCGCCAAATTCGTCATGGCCGATGCCGCCTCGCCGACCGTGGTGCGCGACGCCACCGACGCCAGCGCGCTTTACGTCCTCATGCCGATGCGCGTTTAGGCGCAAGGCATGACGCCCGATCGGGTGGTTCCCTTCGCGAAACCGGCAATACGGGCGGCGGCCGCCGCGCCGTCAATCTCCGTCGTGCGGCTGATGCTGACCGATTTTCGCAGCTATGCGCGCGCGCGGCTGACGGTAGATGCTGGTGTGGTGGTGCTGGTGGGATCGAACGGCGCCGGCAAGACCAACCTGCTCGAGGCGCTCTCGTTCCTGGCGCCGGGCAAGGGCCTGCGTCGCGCCAAGCTCAGCGAAATCGACCGTCGCGGCGGTGGCGCCTGGGCGCTGGCGGCGACGGTGGTCGGATCTGCCGGCGAATTCGATATCGGCACGGGCCGCGACGCCGACAGCGAGAGCGGCGAGCGCCGCCACCTCCGCATCGACGGCATACCGGTCAAAAGCCAGCAGGACCTGTCGGAGCGCCTCGCGGTCGCTTGGTTGACACCGCAGATGGATCGGTTGTTTGCCGACGCCGCCTCCGGTCGCCGCCGCTTTCTCGACCGGCTGGTGACGGGCTTCGACCCGGGCCATTGGTCGCGGCTCCTGGCTTACGAGCGGGCGATGCGCGAACGCGCACGGCTGCTGCGCGAAGGTGCGGCGGATCCGTCCTGGCTCAAGGCGCTCGAAGAGATCATGGCCGAAAACGGTGTCGCGCTGGCCGCTGCGCGGCTCGAAGCGGTCGCGCGCTTGGCCGCTGCTTGTGCGGAAGCGCCGGGACCGTTTCCGCGCGCCGGCTTGGCGATCGAAGGTACCGTCGAACACTGGCTCGGCAGCATGCCGGCGCTGGCTGCCGAAGAGGCTTTCCGCAAGGCGCTCCACGAGTCGCGCGGATTCGACCGCGACAGCGGCGTGACGCAAACCGGGCCGCACCGCTCGGACCTGCTGGCGCGCCAGCTCGACACCGGCGAGGCCGCGGCCTTGTGCTCGACCGGTGAACAGAAGGCGCTGTTGATCGCTATCGTGCTCGCTTATGCGCGGCTGCTGGCGTTGCGGCGCGGTTGCGCGCCGGTGCTGTTGCTCGACGAAGTTACCGCACATCTCGACGCCGCTCGGCGCAGCGCGCTGTTCCAGGCGCTGCGTGCGCTTGGCGCGCAATGCTGGCTCGCCGGCACCGACGCGGCGCTCTTTGCCGAAATCAAAGGCCATGCCCAGTTCTTCGCGGTCGCGGATGCTGCCCTGTCACCCGCATGACGGTGTTTTCGTAATTTGGTGGATGGAACATGAGTGAGCTGGTTTCCGACGGCCCGGAAGAGGAATACAGCGCCAAATCGATCAAGGTGCTGCGCGGGCTCGATGCCGTGCGCAAGCGTCCGGGCATGTATATCGGCGACACCGACGACGGTTCGGGTCTGCACCACATGGTCTACGAGGTCGTCGACAACTCGATCGACGAAGCGCTGGCTGGTTTCTGCGACACCGTGACGGTGACGCTCAATCCCGACGGCTCGTGCACCGTAGCCGACAACGGCCGCGGCATTCCGGTCGACATCCACAAGGAGGAAAAAGTTTCGGCGGCGCAGGTGATCATGACCCAGCTGCATGCCGGCGGAAAATTCGACCAGAATTCCTACAAAGTTTCAGGTGGCTTGCACGGCGTCGGTGTCTCGGTGGTGAACGCGCTGTCCTCGCGCCTCGACCTGCGCATCTGGCGCGGCGGCAGCGAGTATTTCATGCGCTTCAAGGACGGCGATCCCGAAGCACCGCTCAAAGTCGCCGGCAAGGCGCCGTCGATCGAACGCAACGGCAAGACCGGACCCAAGACCGGCACCGAAGTCACGTTCTGGCCGAGCACGCAGACCTTCACCAAGACCGAATTCGACTTTGCGACGCTGGAGCACCGGCTGCGCGAGCTGGCGTTCCTCAATTCCGGCGTGACGCTCGAATTGACCGACGCGCGCGGCGTGGAGCCCAAGACCGTGCGACTGCATTACGAAGGCGGCCTCGAAGCCTTCGCCAAATATCTCGATCGCTCGAAGCAGTCATTCCACCCGACCATCACCATGGCCGCGGCCAAGGACGGCATCACCGTCGAAGTCGCGATGGAATGGACCGACAGCTATCACGAGACGATGCTGTGCTTCACCAACAACATCCCACAGCGCGATGGCGGCACACATCTCGCCGGTTATCGTGCGGCGCTGACGCGCACGATCAACAATTACGCCGACGAAACCGGCCTGACCAAGGGCAAGGACAAGATCCCGCTCACCGGCGAGGACATGCGCGAAGGCCTGACCTGCATCCTCTCGGTCAAGGTGCCAGACCCGAAATTCTCGTCCCAGACCAAGGATAAGCTGGTCTCGAGCGAGGTCCGGCCCGTCGTTGATGCCGTGGTCGCGGACAAGCTCCAGGAATGGTTCGAGAAGCATCCGTCCGAGGCCAAGCGCGTCGTTGGCAAGGTGGTCGAGGCCGCGGTGGCGCGCGAGGCCGCGCGCAAGGCGCGCGAGCTGACGCGGCGCAAGGGCGCGCTCGATATCGCCAACCTGCCCGGCAAGCTCGCCGATTGCCAGGAGCGCGATCCGGCGCAAAGCGAACTCTTCATCGTCGAGGGTGACAGCGCCGGCGGCTCGGCCAAGCAGGGCCGCGACCGCCGGTTCCAGGCCATTCTGCCGTTGAAGGGCAAGATCCTGAACGTCGAGCGCGCGCGCTTCGACAAGATG
>DATEMD010000073.1:0-2070 GCA_035275845.1 Allostellaceae bacterium
CGCCGGCGCCTATATCTGCGGCGAAGAGTCGGCGATGCTTGAATCGATCGAGGGCAAGCGCGGTCTGCCGCGCAACAAGCCGCCCTATCCGGCGCAGGTTGGTCTCTTCGGCCGGCCGACGCTGTGCAACAACGTCGAGACCCTGTGGTGGATCCGCGACATCGTCGAAAAGGGTCCGGCCTGGTTCGGCTCGCAAGGCCGCCGCGGCCGCAAAGGGCCGCGCAGCTTCTCGGTCTCCGGCCGCGTCAAGAATCCGGGCGTCAAGCTGGCGCCGGCCGGCATCACGGTGAAGGAACTGATCGACGAATATTGCGGCGGCATGGCCGACGGCCACACCTTCAAGGGCTATCTGCCGGGCGGCCCTTCGGGCGGCATCTTGCCGGCCTCGATGGATGACCTGCCGCTCGATTTCGGCACACTCGAGCCGCACGGCGCGCTCATCGGCTCGGCGGCGGTTGTCGTCCTGTCCGACAAGGACGATATGAAGGCCGTGGCTCTCAACTTGCTCAAGTTCTTTGCCGACGAGAGCTGCGGCCAGTGCACGCCGTGCCGCGTCGGCACCGAAAAGGCCGTGATGCTGATGTCGCGGCCCAAATGGGACGCCCCGTTGCTCGACGAGCTGACGCGGGCGATGACCGATGCGTCGATCTGCGGCCTCGGCCAGGCGGCGATGAATTCGGTTAAGCTGGTCCTCAAGCATTTTCCGGAGGAAGTAACATGAGCGACGGCGGCGGCGGATTGGTCGGAGGCCCCTCGATCAAGTTCTTTCTCGATGGCGAGGAAGCCGAAGCTCAGCCGGGCGAGACCATCTGGCAGGTCGCGCACCGCAAGGGCACAGAAATTCCTCACCTCTGCTACAGCCCGGACCCCGGCTACCGGCCGGATGGCAATTGCCGCGCGTGCATGGTCGAGATCGAGGGCGAACGCGTCCTCGGCGCGTCGTGCCTGCGCAAGCCGACGCCGGGGATGAAGGTCCACTCGACGTCGGACCGCGCCAAGTTCGCACGCAAGATGGTGTTCGACCTGCTGGTCTCGGATCAGCCGCCGCGCAGCGCTCATCCCGATCCGGATTCCAAGTTCTGGCGCTGGGCCGACACGGTCGGCGTGAGCGCCGGCCGCTTTCCGGCGACGCATCATCCCAAACCCGATCGCAGCCATCCGGCGATGGCAGTGCGGCTCGACGCCTGTATCGAATGCAATCTGTGCGTTCGCGCCTGCCGCGAGGTCCAGGTCAACGACGTGATCGGCATGGCGGCGCGCGGTCACGACGCCAAGATCGTCTTCGATTTCGACGATCCGATGGGTAGCAGCACTTGCGTCGCTTGCGGCGAATGCGTGCAAGCCTGTCCGACCGGTGCGCTGCTCGAATCGACGCTGGTCGACGACCATGGCGTTCACGCGAAGGATCCGGACCGCGAAGTCGACAGCGTCTGCCCCTATTGCGGCGTCGGCTGCCAAATCACTTACAAGATCAAGGACGACAAGCTGCTCTACGTCGACGGTCGCGAAGGCCCGTCGAACCTCAACCGTCTTTGCGTCAAAGGTCGTTTCGGTTTCGATTACGTCAGTCATCCACAGCGGCTGACCAAGCCGATGATCCGCAAGCCGGGCGCCAAGAAGGACGCGCACGCACCGTTTGATCCGAGCAACCCGTGGGCGCTGTTCCGCGAGGCAACATGGGACGAGGCGCTCGATGCCGCCGCGGCCGGTCTCAAGAAGATCCGTGACACGCACGGTTCCAAGGCTCTGTGCGGCTTTGGCTCGGCCAAGGGCTCGAACGAAGAGGCCTATCTCTTCCAGAAACTGGTGCGCGCCGGCTTCGGCACTAACAACGTCGACCATTGCACGCGGCTATGCCACGCCTCGTCGGTTGCCGGCCTGCTCGAAGGCATTGGCTCGGGCGCGGTGACGGCGCCGTTCATGGCGGCCAAGGACGCCGACGTCATCGTCGTCATCGGCGCCAATCCGACCGAGAACCACCCGGTCGCGGCGACGTTCTTGAAGAACGCCACGAAGCGCGGCGCGACGCTCATTGTCATGGACCCGCGTGGACAGGCGCTGAAACGCCAC
>DATEMD010000074.1:0-2368 GCA_035275845.1 Allostellaceae bacterium
GGCACGAGGATTTCGGCGAGCGTTCCCTCGTCGACGGCTTCGAATTCCATCGTCGCCTTGTCGGTCTCGATTTCGGCAAGCACGTCGCCCGCCTTGACCGCGTCGCCGACCTGCTTGTGCCACTTGGTGAGCTTGCCCTCCGTCATGGTCGGCGAGAGCGCGGGCATCAGGATGTCGACCATGATTAAACGCTCGCTTCGCCGTAGACGTCGGTCCACAGCTCGCTCGGATCGGGCTCCGGGCTTTGCTGCGCGAAATCAGTGGCTTCGGTGATCTGCGCCTTGACTGCGTTGTCGATCTCCTTGAGCCGGTTTTCATCGGCGAGGCCGCCGTCGATCAAACGCTTGCGCACTTGGTCGATCGGATCGTGCTCTTGGCGCATACGGCTGACTTCGTCCTTGCTGCGGTACTTGGCGGGATCCGACATCGAATGGCCGCGATAGCGATAGGTCAGCATCTCGAGAATGAACGGGCCCTTGCCGCCGCGCGCATGCTCGACCGCTTCTTGCATGGCCGCCATCACCGCCAGCACGTTCATGCCGTCGACCTGATGCCCGGGAATGCCGAAAGGCGCGGCGCGACCGAACAGGTTGGGCGATGCCGACGAGCGCGCGATCGACGTGCCCATGCCGTAACGGTTGTTCTCGATGATGTAGACCACCGGCAGCTTCCACAACGCCGCCATGTTGAAGCTTTCGTAGACCTGGCCCTGGTTCATCGCGCCATCGCCGAGGAAGGTCAGCGAGACGCGCTTGTTGTCACGGTAATGGTGCGCGAATCCCAAACCGGTGCCGAGCGGTACGCACGCGCCAACGATGCCGTGGCCGCCGAAGAAGTTTTTCTCGCGCGAGAACATGTGCATCGAGCCACCTTTGCCGCGCGAATAGCCCGTGCGGCGGCCGGTGAGCTCGGCCATGACGCCTTTTGGATCCATGCCGCAGGCGAGCATATGTCCATGATCACGGTACGCCGTGATGACGGTGTCGCCGGTTTCAGCAACGGCCATGGCGCCGGTAACCACGGCTTCTTCGCCGATATAGAGATGGCAGAAGCCGCCGATCAGCCCCATGCCGTACATCTGGCCCGCCTTCTCTTCGAAGCGGCGAATGAGCAGCATCGCGCGGTAGAGTTCGAGCAGCTTTTCGGCGGAGACTTCGGCTTCGACGGGTTCGTCGGGGCGGGACTTGGGCTTGCGCTTGACGGCTACGGCCATGGTGTCTCCCGGAATTCAACGGCGACGCAGCGACCGCGGCGACGCACCGCTATCCCTACCCAGCCATTGCCAACAATGCAACCAAACTATTCACAAATGGTTGTTATACAACGCAAAATGAAACTTAACTGATTTCCAGTTAAGTAGCCTGAAAAGCTTGCTGGACAGCTGTCGCGTTCCGGCCCTAAGGCGCGCGACGGTATCGCGGACCGGCAGCGCGCGCGTGTGATCTTTCCGCGAACGGCCGCGCCGGGCCGCGAGACAGCCGGTAGGCCTAATCAACTTGGGTTATTGCGACGGCGGGTAATAGATGACGAGCTCGCCCGGCGCGCTGTAATTCAGCACCGCCCGTACGCGCTCATCGAGAAAGTCGCGGTCGATGTGATTGCCCTGGAGAAGCGCCACGCGCTTGGCCAGTGGATCGCGCTCGGCCTGGAGCTGGCTCAGCGTCGCCTGCGCGTCACGCACCTGGGTTTGTAGGTTCCACAACGCCAGCAAGCCGCGATCGCCTTCGACCAGGTGATAGACGAAGTAGGCGCACAGCGTGAAGCCAAGTACCGGACCGACGATCTGGCGCGCGCGCACGCGCAACGCATAAAGCACATCCATGGCGACTCGTTTGAATCACGGCCGAGTCACCGGGTCAAATGAATTCCGATTCCCTGGTTTTGAATCAACGAGTCGTATGCCGACTCTACGGCCAAATCTGAGGTAAACGGCGCGTTCGGCGCCCCACCAAAATCCGTGCGTGGGCGAAGCGCGAATCGTACCTAGCGGCGGAAGGCGGCGCGGCCGGGATAGCGGGCGGCGCTGCCGAGTTGCTCCTCGATGCGGATGAGCTGGTTGTACTTGGCGAGCCGGTCCGAACGCGCCAGCGAGCCGGTCTTGATTTGTCCGCAGTTGGTGCCGACCGCCAGATCGGCGATGGTCGCGTCCTCGGTCTCGCCCGAGCGATGCGACATGACCTGGGCGTAATTGGCGCGGCGCGCCAGCGCCATGGTCTCGAGCGTCTCACTGAGCGAGCCGATCTGATTGACCTTGATCAGAATGGCGTTGCCGACGTGCTTCTCGATGCCGTCCGCCAGTCGCTTGGGGTTGGTGACGAAGAGATCGTCGCCGACGAGCTGGATCTTCTTGCCGAGCGCGGCGGTGAGC
>DATEMD010000075.1:0-9539 GCA_035275845.1 Allostellaceae bacterium
TGCCTTCAATCGCATGACGCATCAGCTCGAAAGCCAGCAGAGCGAGTTGATCGAGGCCAACCGGCAGCTCGATCAGCGCCGGCGGTTCACCGAGGCGGTTCTGTCGGGCGTGTCGGCGGGCGTCATCGGCCTCGACCAGCACGCGCGCATCAACTTGCCGAACCGGTCCGCGTCGGTTCTGCTCGGCGTCGATCTCGATCAGATGATTGGACAGGACCTCGCGGATTCGGTGCCGGAGGTGGCCGGGCTGCTTGACGAAGTCGGTCGCCGGCCGGAGCGCTTGGCGCAGTCGCAGGTCCAACTGACGCGCGATGGCCACATGGTGGCGCTGCTCGTACGCATCGCCGCCGAGCGCATCGACGGCGAGATCAAGGGCTATGTCGTCACCTTCGACGACGTCACGAGCCTGATTGCGGCGCAGCGCAAGGCCGCATGGTCGGACGTGGCGCGTCGTATCGCGCACGAGATCAAGAATCCGTTGACGCCGATTCAACTCTCTGCCGAGCGCCTGAAACGCAAATATGCCGGCGAAATCCGTACCGATCCCGACACGTTCGCGATCTGCACCGATACGATCATCCGCCATGTCGGCGATATTGGCCGCATGGTCGACGAATTCTCGTCGTTCGCACGCATGCCGGCGCCGGTGCTGCGTGACGAGGATCTGACCGAGCTGGTCCGCCGCGCTGCCTTCCTCCAGCGCACCGCCAACCCAGAGATCCGCTTCGATCTCGACTTGCCGACGATGCCGATGCGGCTGTTGTGCGATGGCCGCCAAGTCAGCCAGGCGCTGATCAACATTCTCAAAAACGCCGGCGAGGCGATCCAGGCGCGCGGCGCCGGTGCGGCGCCCGGCCATGTCCGAATCCACATGGCCGACGTCGGCGGCAACGTCACCGTTGCGGTCGAGGACAACGGCGTCGGCCTACCGCACAAAGAGCGTGATCGGCTGACCGAGCCATACGTCACGACGCGTGCCGGCGGCACGGGCCTTGGCCTGGCGATCGTCAAGAAGATCATGGAAGACCACGGCGGCGAACTCCGGCTCGAGGACTGTAACGGCGGCGGCGCGCGCGTGACGTTGCTGTTCGTGCGCGGCGAGGCGCGCGTCGCCGACGCCGACGAAACCGAACGCGTCAAACGGGAGGGCACCCATGGCGCATGACATTCTTGTCATCGACGACGAAGCCGACATCCGGGCGCTGATCTGCGGCATTCTCAGCGACGAGGGTTACGAGACGCGCGAAGCTGCCACCAGCACCGACGCGCTGGCGGCGATCCGCACGCGGCGGCCGACGCTGGTGGTGCTCGACATTTGGCTCCAGGGCAGCGAGCTCGACGGCATCGAGATTCTCAAGGTGGTCAAGCGTGAATGGCCGACGTTGCCGGTCGTGATGATTTCAGGCCACGGCACGATTGAAACTGCGGTCGCGGCGATCAAGGTCGGCGCCTACGATTTCATCGAAAAGCCGTTCAAGGCGGACCGGCTGCTGCACATCGTCGACCGCGCCATCGAGGCGAGCCGGCTGCGGCGCGAAAACGAAGAACTGAAGCAACGCGCCGGCACCGACGACGAGCTGGTCGGCCGCTCGCAGCAGATCGCGCAACTACGGCAGCAGATCGAGCGCGTCGCTGCGACCAACAGCCGCGTGCTGATCACCGGCGCGCCAGGCACTGGCAAGGACATCGTGGCGCGGCTGCTGCACGCCCGATCCAAACGCGCGCGCGGGCCAATCGTCACGTTGAGTTGCGCGACGATGCGGCCCGAACGCTTCGAAAGCGAACTGTTCGGTGCCGAGCCGGGCGCCGATGGCGACGGCAGCCCGCGAAAGGTCGGCACCTTCGAAGAGGCGCACGGCGGCACGCTGTTCCTCGACGAAATCGCCGACATGCCGCTTGAGACGCAGGGCAAGATCGTTCGTGCTCTGCAAGAGCAGACGTTCGAGCGCGTTGGCGGCGGCCGGGTTAAGGTCGACGTGCGCGTCGTCGCCTCGACCAATCGTGATTTGCGCAGTGACATCGCCACGGGCCGGTTTCGCGAGGATCTTTACTATCGGCTTGCGGTGGTGCCGTTGGCGGTGCCCCCACTGCGCGAACGCGCCGAGGATATACCGGAGCTGGCGCGGCATCTTATGGTACGCGCGGCCGAAGCGGCGCGCGTGTCGCCGCGGGCGTTCGGTGAGGATGCCATGGCGGCCCTCCAATCCTACGAGTGGCCGGGCAACGTGCGCCAACTGCGCAACGTCATCGACTGGGTGCTGATCATGACGCCAGGCGATGCACGCGAGTCGATCCACGCCGATAATCTGCCGCCCGAGATCACGACGGTCGCGCCGGCGGTGGTCAAATGGGACAAAGGCGGCGAGCTCATGGGCTTGCCGTTGCGCGACGCGCGCGAGATGTTCGAACGCGAGTATCTCATGGCGCAGGTTACGCGCTTCGGCGGCAACATCTCGCGCACCGCGGCGTTCGTCGGCATGGAGCGGTCGGCGCTGCATCGCAAGCTCAAGTCCCTCGGCGTCGGTGGCAATGGCAACGGCAACGGCGCCGGCACCAACGACGATCGAGCCCAGAATCTCGACGCCTGAATTCACATCTCCGGAATCCCGTTATGTCGCGTATCGCCTATGTCAACGGCCGCTATGTTCCGCACCGTCAAGCCTGCGTCCATATCGAGGATCGTGGCTTCCAGTTCGCCGATGGCGTTTATGAAGTCATCGCGGTACGCGGCGGCGGTTTCATCGACGAGACGCCGCATCTCGCGCGCCTGCATCGCTCGCTCGCCGAATTGCACATCGCGCCGCCGATGTCGGATGGTGCGCTGAAAGCGGTGATGCGCGAAACCGTCCGGCGCAACCGCGTCATCGACGGCATCATCTATCTCCAGATCACCCGTGGGGCGGCGCCGCGCGATTTTTCTTTTCCGCCCGGGGTGCGGCCGAGCCTGATCATGACCGCACGGGCACAACGGCCGCTCGATCCGAAGATCATCGAACGCGGCGTCCGCGTGGTTACGGTGCCAGATATCCGATGGGCGAGGCCGGACATCAAGTCGGTGGCGCTGCTGCCGAACGCGCTCGGCAAGCAGCAGGCGCGCGAGGCCGGCGCGTACGAGGCCTGGCAGGTTGACCGCGACGACAACGTCACCGAAGGCACGTCAAGCAACGCCTGGATCGTCACGGCGAAGAACGAAATCGTCACACGCCCGGCAGACCACGCGATCCTCAACGGCGTCACGCGTTTGGGCGTGCTCAAGGTCGCGGCGGAGGCGGGGCTCAAGCTGGTGGAACGATCGTTCAGTGTTGCCGAGGCCAAGGCGGCGCGCGAGGCGTTTCTTACCAGCACGACCAATTTCGTCGTGCCGATTGTGCGCATCGACGACGCGACCGTGGGCGAGGGGAAGCCGGGCGAATTCGCCCGCCGTCTGCGCGCACTCTATAGCGACTTCGCACTGGCGGGCGTGACGCGGTGACGATGAAGCCGCGCGCGGTCCTGTTCGACTGGGACAACACCCTGGTCGATACCTGGGAAACCATCCACGAGGCGCTGGTCGGCACGCTCGAACGCATGGGGCACGCGCCGTGGACCCTGGCCGATACCAAGTCGCGCGTCGCGCGCAGCTTGAAGCACAGCTTTCCCGATCTTTTCGGCGCGCGCTGGGAAGAGGCGCGGCAGATCTATCTCGACAACTACGCCGCCATCCATCTCGAACGGCTGGCGGCGCTTCCCGGCGCCGCGGCGATGCTCGGGGCGCTGCATGGCGCGGGCTACTATCTCGCCGTCGTCAGCAATAAGACGGGTGCGTCATTGCGAACTGAGGCCGCCCATATCGGCTGGGATCGTTATTTCCGGCGACTCGTCGGTGCGGGTGATGCGCATGCCGACAAACCCGACCCGGCTGCTTTCGCGGCGGCTCTCGACGGTAGCGGCATCGCCGCCGGCCGCGACGTCTGGTATGTCGGCGACACGGCGCTCGACATGCAGAGCGCGCATCGTGCCGGCCTCACCGGCGTGCTGTTGGGCGAACCACATTCACCGGCGGCGGAGCTGGCTAAGTTCCCGCCTGACATGCGATTTCCGGATTGTGGCAGCTTTGCCCGGCATCTCAGCGCCATGTGAATTCCCAACGCGGCCGGGGTCTGTTATCAATGGTGCGAGCACGAACGGCCGCCTGGCGCCCAAGCCACACGGCGAATGCCGTCTATCGGCTCCGACAGAAATGAAAGAAGGGGTAGCCCCATGTCGTCGGAAAAATCGCAAAATGTTCAAGACGTCTTTCTCAACAATGTGCGCAAGAACAAAACACCGGTCACGGTGTTCCTGGTCAACGGCGTCAAGCTGCAAGGCATCATCACCTGGTTCGACAATTTCTCCGTGCTGCTGCGGCGCGATGCGCATTCGCAGCTGGTCTACAAGCACGCGATTTCGACCGTGATGCCGGCGCAGCCGATCCAGCTGTTCGAACCTGGCAAAGAGACGGAAGAAGCCTGACGCGCAGCATGGCGTCGGAGAGCGCGCGCCACAATCCGGTCGGCCGTTGTCTAGTGGTTCATCCGGTGCTGCGGCATGGCCGCGGCACCGGCGAGGGCGCACGGGTCCGCGGCGGACGCACGCCCGAAGCGCGCCTCGAAGAGGCGGTTGGATTGGCCGAGGCGATCGCACTCGAGGTGATCGCCGCCGAAATCGCGCGCGTCGCTGCCTGGAGTCCGGCGGCGCTGTTGGGGAAGGGTGCGGTCGAGGCTTTCGGCGCCATGGTGGCCGAGCATGCGATCGACGTCGTCGTCATCGATGCGCCGGTGACGCCGGTGCAACAGCGCAATCTCGAACGCGCTTGGAAATGCAAGGTGATCGATCGCACGGGGTTGATTCTCGAAATCTTCGGTGCGCGCGCGCGCACGCGAGAGGGCCGTCTCCAGGTCGAGCTTGCCGCGCTGACGTATCAGCGCTCGCGACTGGTGCGGTCGTGGACTCACCTCGAACGCCAGCGTGGCGGTTTCGGCTTCCTCGGCGGTCCCGGCGAAAGCCAGCTCGAAATCGACCGCCGGTTGATCACCGATCGCATCACCGTGCTGAAGAAGGAACTGGAAGGCGTCAAGCGCACGCGTCAGATCCATCGCGGCGCGCGCAAACGCGTGCCGTATCCGGTCGTCGCGTTGGTCGGCTACACGAACGCCGGCAAATCGACTCTATTCAATCGCCTGACCCGCGCCACGGTTTCGTCGGCCGATCGGCTGTTCGAGACGCTCGATCCGACCATGCGGCGGCTCGATTTGCCGTCGGGCGATCCGGCGATCCTGTCCGATACGGTCGGTTTCGTTTCCGATCTGCCGACGACCTTGGTGGCGGCGTTCCGCGCCACGCTTGAGGAAGTGAGCGAAGCCGATCTCATCGTCCATGTGCGCGACGCCCATCATCCCGACAGCGATGCACAACGCGACGACGTGCATCACGTGCTGGGCGAGATGGGCCTCGGTGCGCGCGTGGAGGGGGGGCTGATCGAAGCGCTCAACAAGATCGACCTGTTGTCGGCCGATGCGCGCAACGCGCTCCTGAACCAAACGCACCGGAACGAAGCCGCAGTGCCGTTATCGGCGCGGACGGGGCAGGGCTGCGACCGGCTGTTGGCGGTGCTCGACGAGCGGCTCGATGGCCGTGCACCGGTGCGGCTCGACGTCAAGCTGTCGGATGGTGCCACACTCGCGTGGCTCTACCGTCACGGCACCGTCGTCAAACGCGAAGACGATGAGCGCGAGGCACATCTCGAAGTCCGTTTAAGCCCGGCTGAACTCGGTCGGTTCCACGCCCGCCACGCGGGCGACGAAACACGGAGGCGACAATGAAAGTAGCGTTCCTCGGGCTCGGGGTGATGGGCTATCCGATGGCGGGCCATCTCGCCAAGAACGGCCATACGGTGACGGTGTACAACCGGACGGCGTCGCGGGCCGAGGACTGGGTCAAGGAATATGGCGGCGCCCTGCGGCCGACGCCCGCCGAAGCAGCAACCGAGGCGGACATCGTGTTCGCTTGCGTTGGCAACGACGACGATTTACGCGCCGTCGTCACCGGCGCACAGGGCGCGCTCGCCGGGATGCAGCGCGGCGCGATCTTCGCCGATCACACCACCGCGTCGGCGGCGGTTGCACGCGAGCTTTATCAGTTGGGCAAGGAGCGCGGCATCGGCTTTCTCGATGCGCCGGTTTCCGGCGGCCAGGCTGGCGCGCAGAACGGCAAGCTCACCATCATGGTTGGCGGCGATGAAGCAGCGTTCGCGAAGACGCAGCCGGTGATGGCGCACTACGGGCGTGCTGTCACCCTAATGGGGCCGGCCGGGAGCGGTCAGCTCACCAAGATGGTCAACCAGATCGCCATCGCCGGCCTGTTACAGGGGTTGTCCGAGGCGCTCAATTTCGCTGCTCGCGCCGGACTCGACGGCAAAAAGGTGGTCGAAACGATCTCCAAGGGCGCGGCGCAATCGTGGCAGATGGACAACCGCGCGCTCACCATGCTCGACGGTAAGTTCGACTTTGGCTTCGCTGTCGACTGGATGCGCAAGGATCTCGGCATCTGCCTCAGCGAGGCGCGGCGTAACAAGTCGGCGCTGCCGGTGACCGCCTTGGTCGATCAGTTCTACCAGCGTATCCAGGAGCGGGGCGGTGGCCGGTGGGACACGTCGAGCCTCATCAATCTGCTGATGGAAGCCTAAGCACGGCGTTCACACAGACTTTAGGATATCAGGATAACCTATTGATCATAAAAGACCTTGTGTCTTTACCTAGCGTTCACCCGCTTTGATTGCTTGCCATTCGGCCTCGAGGGTTTCGAGACCGACATCAGCCGAATCGATACCGCGAGCAGCGAGTCGCTCTTCAATCTGGCGAAACCGGCGCTCGAATTTGCGGCACGCGCCACGCAGGGCACGTTCGGGGTCAATCTCGAGTCGCCGGGCCAGGTTGACGACCGCGAACAATAAATCGCCGAGCTCGTCCTCGCTGCGGGCTTGGTTGCCCGATTCAGCTTTAAGTTCTGCGATTTCTTCCGTGATCTTTTCGTAGATCGGCGCAACCGCCGGCCAGTCGAATCCGACGCGGGCGGCACGGCGTTGCAGCTTGGCGGCGCGGGTCAGGGCGGGTAACCCGGTGCCGACACCATCGAGCGCGCTGACGCGCCGGCCTTGGCCGGCCGATTTGACGCTGCGTTCGTGGGCCTTCTGATCCTCCCAGGCGGTGGTTTGGGCTGCGGCCGAGCCGATACGGGCCGTGCCGAAAACATGCGGATGACGCCGGACCATTTTGTCGGCGATTGCCGCCGCGACGTCGTCAAAATCGAATTCGCCGATTTCCTCGGCCATCCGGGCATGGAACGCCACCTGGAGCAACAGGTCGCCAAGCTCTTCCTTGAGCTCCGGCATGGCATTGCGCTCGGCTGCTTCGGCGACTTCGTAGGCTTCCTCGATGGTGTAGGGCGCGATGGTGGCGAAGCTTTGTTCACGGTCCCACGGGCAGCCGGCCGCCGGATCTCGCAGCTTGGCCATGATAGCCAGTAGCCGTTCGATCGGCGGTTGGGCGTGTGTCGTCCGGCGGCGTTTGGCGCGACGTGCGGTCGTCGATCTTTTGGCGGTCATCGTGGTGCGGCTCCCATGCGGCGCCATTCTAGCGGGCGTGGCTGCGTCCAGCGGCAAGCCGGTCAATCGGCGCTAAACGAGCGCTATGGGTGAAAGGGTGAAAAGCAGACATATCGCATAATGTATATTATGGGAAATAATGAGTTCGCTTTTCAAGACAGGCGCTTAGGTTGCTCCGGTGCCTAAACCTCGATGACCATGCCGTCATAGCCCGGTTCGACGCCAGCTGGCAGCGTCCTGCGCAGCGTTTCATAGTCGAGCGACTCGTCCATATGCGTCAGGACGGCGCGCCGGGGCCTCACCCGGTCGATCCAGGCGAGCGTTCGCTCGATATGGCTATGGGTCACGTGTGGCGCCGGCCGGATGCAGTCGACCACCCAGGTATCGATCCCGGCCAGCGCCTGGAACGCCGCCTCGTCGAGCGCGATGACGTCGGTCGAATAGGCAAACCGCCCGAACCGAAAACCGAGCGTTTGGGAGAAGCCATGATCCTGGGTGAACGGCGTCACGGCCATGCCGGCGGCAATGAACGGGCCGTCGATCGGATGACGTTCGAGCACCGGCTTGTAATAGTGGCCTTCGCGGCCCGGTTTGAGCGGCACGAACACGTAGGCGAAACGGTGCTCGATCTCGGCCAGTGTCGCCGGCGTGGCGTATGTCGGAATGGCCGCCTTGACGATGAGATTGACGCCGCGCAAATCGTCGATGCCGTGCAAATGGTCGGCGTGCGCGTGGGTGAACAGCACGGCGTCGATGCGTCCGACACTGGCATCGAGCAGCTGCTCGCGCAGATCCGGCGACGTATCGACCAGGATGGTTCGGCCGCTATCCTCGACCAGGATCGAGACGCGCCGGCGACGGTTTTTCGGATTGGCCGGGTCGCATGCGCCCCAATCGCCGCCAATCCGCGGCACGCCCCACGACGGGCCGCAGCCCAGGATGGTGACCTTCACGGCAGGCCGTCCTCAGGCTGTCGGCCGCGACGCGGCCGGCGGTTTGGCCTTGGTGAACAGGCGAAAGAAATTCTCGCTCGTCCGTCGCGCAAATTCGTCGGGCGCCACGTCCTTGAGCGTGGCGACGAAATTGGCGGTGTGGACGATGAAGGCAGGCTCGTTCGGCTTGCCGCGCAGCGGCACCGGCGCGAGATAGGGCGCATCGGTCTCGACCAGCAGCCGGTCGAGCGGCAGGTCGCGGACGATACCGCGCAGCTCATCGGCATTCTTGAAGGTGACGATTCCCGACAGCGATACATAGAGGCCAAGCGCCAGTGCGCGTTCCGCGAGCAGCCGTCCCGTCGAAAAACAGTGGATGACGCCCGACGCAACGCCTTCTTCCTCGAGCACGGCGACCGTTTCGGCGTCGGCACCGCGCGAATGCACGATCAATGGAACGCCGGCGGCGCGCGCCGCACGGGCGTGCTGGCGGAACGCGGCGATCTGTGCGTCGCGCGGGCTGTGGTCGTAGTGGAAATCGAGACCGCTTTCACCGATGCCGATCACCTTGGAATGGCGCGCGAGGGCCGTCAGGCTTTCGACGTCGCCCCCCTCTTCCGTCGCGGCTTCGTGCGGATGGATGCCAACCGAGCACCAGATATCCGGATCGGATTCGGCGATCGCGCACACGGCCGGAAAGTCGCTCAGCTTGGTCGAGATGGTGAGCAACGTGACCACGCCAGCGCGCCGCGCGCGCGCGACGATACCGTCGCGCTCTTCGGGGCGCGCGAAATCGAGGTGGCAATGACTGTCGACGAGCATCGCGGGCGGATAGAAAGCCCGGCGTCGGCGCTGCGTCAAGCGCGGCGAAGGGCTCCGTCGCGCGGCGTCTCTACATCGCGCGTCATCACGCGGGTAATCATCGCCGCGAGCTTTTCGAGATGATACGGCTTGTCGAGAACGACGAAGCCCGGTTCGACGCGCCG
>DATEMD010000076.1:0-9683 GCA_035275845.1 Allostellaceae bacterium
GCGTGCGGCTCGGACTTTCCGGTTCGCGATACAACCGCCCGCGACTCCCCTCCGGCGAAGAGGCATAAGGAGCAAGCGCAAGCGTCATGGCGCGAAGCTATCCTTCGCGTCGAGTCGATGCAATCTCTTGTGGCGCCCTTGTCACGCTTTAATGCGCATCCGCACGGCGGTGACCGCCGCTATCCGGCGCCGGTTTGACAAACGCGCAGCCCTCCCCACATAAAGACGGCACGGAGCGTCCGGACATGGCCGATACCCTCGAAAAAGAACGCAGCGTCAGCCTTTCAGCGCGTGCCGCCGCGCGCGTGAAGGAGTTGCAGGCGCAGGAAAACCTGCCGCACGCGTTCCTGCGTCTCGCGGTTTCGGGCGGCGGCTGCTCGGGCTTCCAATACGGCTTCAGCTTCGACGAGGCTCGTCAGCCCGACGACCGTTCATTCGAACGCGACGGCGTGACGCTGGTGGTCGACGAGACCTCCCTCGATCTCGTCAAAGGCGCCGAAATTGATTTCGTCGAAGACATGATGGGTGCGTCGTTCCAGGTGAAGAATCCGAACGCCGCGTCCTCGTGCGGCTGCGGCAATTCCTTCTCGGTCGGCTGAGCCCCTGCCCGCTTGACCAAGCTCGCGTCCTGGAACGTCAACTCGGTCAAGGCGCGGCTCGGCCATCTGCTCGACTGGCTCAAGACGGCACAGCCCGACATCGTTTGCCTACAAGAACTCAAATGCATCGAGGCGGATTTTCCGCGGCTCGAGATCAAGAGCCTCGGCTACGACGCAGTCGTCGCCGGCCAGAAGACCTATAATGGGGTCGCGATCCTGTCGCGTGTGCCCGCGACGGATGTGGTGGCGACACTGCCTGGCGACGGCAAAGACGAACAAGCGCGTTACATCGAAGCGACGATCGGCGACTTGCGCGTCGCGTCGGTCTATCTGCCCAACGGCAATCCGGCGCCGGGCGAGAAATTCGACTACAAGCTCGCCTGGATGAAGCGGCTCAAGGCGCATGCGCAAAACCTGCTCGACCGCGAGCTGCCATTCGCGCTCGCCGGCGATTTCAACGTCACGCCGACCGACGAAGATGTCTATGACCCGGCAGGCTGGAAGGACGACGCGCTCTGCCGGCCTGAATCGCGGACGCAGTTCCGCGCGCTGCTCAATCTCGGAATCGTCGACGCATTCCGCACGCTACATGCGGAGGGTCAGCGTTATACCTATTGGGACTATATGCAGCGCCGCTTCGAAACCGATCACGGCCTGCGCATCGATCACATCCTGCTGTCGCCGCAGGCGACCGACCGGCTGCGCCAATGCGACATCGACAAGGCACCGCGGTCGCGCGACAAGCCGTCGGATCACACGCCGATCTGGTGCGAAATCGCCGCGCCCTGACGGGCGCGGCGTTTCGAGAGGTCGAGATCGAGAGCGTTCGAAACTAGGCGGTGATCGCGCCGGTGGAATTACGCCGGCGGCGAGCAACCAGCAAGCCGAGCAGGCCGAGCGCCGCCGCCATCATCGTCCAGGTCGCCGGCTCGGGAGCTGCCAGGAACTGTACGGTCATCGAGTTGAGCGTGAGCGCTTGCGGTCCGTTGGCTGCCCAACCGCCATCGACGTTGAAGGCCACGTCGGTGACGATCTGCGAACCGTCGGCACCGGCTTGGAACGACGCGAAGCTCTGATAAGTGCCGGCATTCTCGAAGCCGGTGTCATTGGTCGCGTTGACGAGGTTCAAGCCGCTGAACGCCGTGGTGAAGCCCGACGGGCTGGCTTGGTTGAAGCTCGCCGGCGGGCCAAGATAGACACTGTAGAAATGGCCGTTAGCGAGGCCAATGTAGAACCGCGGCGAGCCGCCGTCGGCACCACCGAGCGTGTCGTTGAAGTTGGCGCTCAGCCCGACGATGTTGTTCAGGCTGAATGTCGCGGTCGGGAAGAAGTCGACGAAGCTGTAGGTTGGGCCATTGCCAACGCCGCCCGTCGGATTGCTGGTCATGCCGAATGGCCCGTTCGGGAAGCCGGTCGCCATGTTGTTCGGGTCGGCGTCGTTGGAATAACTCCCGACTGCCGTCACGACGGTGGCAAAGGCGGGCAGCGCCGCGGCGAAAGTCAACGCGGCGGCAAGCAACGAGGCACGCGCGGAAGCGCGGATAATCCGGTTCATGTCAGTTCCTTCGGGTTCGGGTAAAACTTTTTTATTGTTGGGGCCACAGTAATCACGAAGAAAATTCGAGACAAATGGAATGTATTATTAACGCGCGAGAATCTATAGTTAATGACATTTCCGACAGGACAAAGCTCGATTTTGCGTGCAACGCGCGTGCGCGATTAACCATAAGCGGCGTCGGCGACGCGACGGCGTTAACGATGATGTTGCGGGAAATCGATCGCGCGCGCGGCGCGGATCAGAATTTGACGCCGTAACCCAGGCGGAGATTTTCGCCGAACTCGCCGTGCAGCGTGCTGAAATCCGGCGTCCGCGTGTGGTCGAAGGACAGCATCACGCTTTGATTGACGCCGAGATCGTAACCAAGGCTCAGGGTTCCCCGGACCGCGGCCGGCGCGCCGCCCGCCAGCGCAGCATGCATCGGATCGGTGCCCGGGCTCATGACGCTGCCGGACAGACCAAAACCGCCATGAAAATGGTCGTGATCGAACAAGTTCCACGACAGGCCGGCGACGTTGCGTGCCGTGTTGCTGGCCGGATCCAGCTCGAGCGCCGCTTCCGACCGCGGCGAGAAAATGAAGCTGAATGGGCTCTTGCTGTCGGGCGTGGTCAGCGCGATCTCGAAATTACCATCATTGCCGGTCGGCAGCGTCAGATTCGGCAGATTGAGCTGGAAATCCGGCAACGGCGCGCCGCCGCGAACCAGCAAGTTCGACTCGAACGCGAACGCCGGCAGCACGGCCATCACCGCAGCGACCGTAACGACGGCGCACGCAAACCCTTTAACAACGCGAACCATGACGACCTGACCGTGCGGGCACGAAGACTTGAGTAATTCTATCGCCCCATCCACCGCGGTTCAACGGCGGCACCCGCCAAATACCCGGATCTTCGGCGGTAACCTATTGGATTTATAATTTATTTCCAGCCACTGGGAACCCGTTTCAAGGTGTGGCGGCGGGGTAACGGTGTCGTTTGCCGGCCGAATCTTCGATTGACCATGAGTCGTCGTCCCGCGCCTGCGCATAACACGGGCCGACCGGCACCTTGCCATGGCCACCCGGTAAATCGACAACATAAGTCGGCTGGCACAGGCCCGAAACCCGGCCGCGCAGCGTCCGCATCAATTCGCGGCCAGCCGACAGCGTGGTTCGGAAATGCGCCGTTCCGCGCGCCAGGTCGGCATGGTGCAGGTAATAGGGTTTCACGCGCATCGCGACGAGGCCGCGGAACAGCGCCTCGAGGGTCGCGGCGTCGTCGTTGACGCCTTTGAGCAGCACGCTTTGGCCAAGCAACGGAATGCCCGCCTTGCCGAGCCGGGTACAAGCAGTACGCGCCGCGGCGGTCAATTCGCGCGGATGGTTGGCATGGATTGCGACGTAAACTGCTTTTTCGGTTGCGAGCGCAGCGACCAGCGCCGCCGTCACGCGACTGGGCTCGACGATCGGCACCCGCGTGTGGAAACGAATCACCTGCACGTGCGGAATGGCGTCGAGCGCGCGCACGATCTCCTTCAATCGGCGTGCCGACAGCAAGAACGGATCGCCCCCGGTGACGATCACTTCCCAGATCGCCGGATTTCGACGGATATAGTTCAGTGCAGCCGTAAACTCGCGCGCGGTGAGCGCACCGCCCTTCCCCACCGCTTCGCGCCGGAAGCAGAAGCGGCAGTAGACCGGACAAACCAACAACGGCTTCAACAGCACGCGGTCGGGATAGCGGTGAACGATGCCCTTGAGCGGCGCGAACCGATCGTCGCCGATCGGATCGGCGCGTTCTTCCGGCGCCGTGCGTAATTCCTTTGCCGAAGGCAAAAACTGTCGTGCGATCGGCGTACCGCCGCTTTCAATCATCTCGACGACATGCGGCGTGAGCGCGACTGCGAAGCGGCGGGCGACACGCTCGACGTCGCGGCGGCGGTGCGCTGGCAAGAGTCCGGCGCCAACCAGCTCGTCGGCGCGGCGAAGCGTGCGGGATTTCATCCGCCTACGTAGCCGCGCGCGGCCACACGCGTCCAGCGATTTTCAGCGCGTCAACGGCGCGACTTTTTCCAGCCCGGGCGGCTGGTCCAGGGGCGCCATCGGCAACGGCGCGCACGGGCCGGGGCGCTGCGCGACGCAAACGTCGTGCATGCAACGCACGGGCGTGAAACCCGAATTCGTAGGCAAGGCACGCGACGCGATCACCGTGTTGAAGGCGTCGTGGTGTGCCGTGAAACCGGCGGCATCGTCGATCCAGTACAGCGGCGCGTTCTGATGGATGAGGCTGTAGCCGCCCGACAGGAACCATGGCACGCCGTAAAGCTCGACCCCGCAGACGTTGGCCAATTTCGCAACGACGCCATCGGCGCGGACCACGTCGGCCTCGCGTGTCCATAGCTCGCGATATTGCGGCGCAAATGCCAAAGCCGCCGGCGTCAACACCGCAAGCAGCAACACCGGCATTGCAGCAGTGCGCAACGCGGCGGCGGCCGGCATGCCGCGCAGCGCGAACGCATCGGCGACCCACGCCACGATCTGCGCCAGACCGAGCCCCGCCGCTATGACCGTCAGCAGCAACGCCGGATAGATGAAGCGGAGCTCCTTGTGGCCAACCGCCGAATGCAGCATCACGATGATCAACGCCAACACTGCGACTTGCGGCAGACGCAGCGCGCCGAGCCGCGCCAGAACCAAAATCGCGAGCGCGAGCGCACCCCAGTAATAGAGAACGATATCCACATACGCGTACCACGGCATCACGCCGAAATCCGAGCTTACGCGATCGAAAAGGTTGATCTCGACGTTGCGCCAGATTGATTCGAACGGCCAACCCCAACTCACCGCATCGACCGCGCCAAACAGCGCCAAGGCAATCAAGCCGCCAGCGATCAGCGGCCGAATGCGCAGCGGTAGCGGTGCTGCCGTGCGCCATGGCCACAACGCCACGAACGCAACGGCTGGCGCGATCTGGATGCGCAGCAACGCCGCCAAGCCGAGCAGGAAGCCGGCGATCGCCAAGCGGCCGCGCGCCTGCACCGCGTAGCCCGGCGCCGCGAGATAAAGGCCGATAACCAGCACATGTGCGGCCACCACCTCGCTCAGCGTCCGCGGACCGAAATAGACGGCGTCGGTCCAACATGCCGTCAGCACGCCAGCGACGATGCCGCCCCATAATCCGTACAGCCGCCGGCCCCAAAGAAAGGCGCATAGCGCGCTGCCGGCGCCGAGCGCCGCGAACACCGTGCCGATTGCCGGCAGATAGACCGACGGCCCGTCGCCGAAGAGTTGCGCGGCGCGCATTACGCCGGCGATGAACCCCGGCAACACCCACGAGCGCGTGCCGTAGAGAAACTCCCACGGCACCAGGCTGGTGCCGTAAATCAGCCGGTGCGCCGGCTCGATCGTCTGAAAGATCTCGTCCGGAAAATTGATTGCCGGAAAAACAAACACCGGCAGAAGCCGCAGCACGAAGGCGACGAGATAGATCACCCCGCCGGCGATCAGCGCCGAATTTACGGCGTTGGCCGGCTTGGTCTGGATGGGAATCCGGGGCGCTTCGGCGTCAGGCATGGGTCCCGTTCAGGATGCCGAGGAATGGTTAACGCCGGCCAAACCATTCATCCGCCGCCCAGCGCGGCCGTCATTCGTGCCGCGGCAGCGGTTACACGTCGGCGTAACAGTAGGTTTCGGCCCGAGCCCCCGGATGAGCGACGGCGCCCTTTTCGGCGTCGCCGACGGTCTGTGCATAGCGCCAGATCGCGCCCGACTGAAACTCGGCCTTCTTCGGCTTCCACGCTTTGCGGCGGCGTGCGAGTTCGGCGGCGCTCAGCTTGACGTTGAGCGTGCCCTTGGCCGCGTCGATTTCAACGATATCGCCGTCCTTGAGCAGGCCGATCGGACCGCCGACGGCGGCTTCAGGACCGACATGGCCGATGCAGAAGCCGCGGGTGCCCCCTGAAAAGCGACCATCGGTGATCAACGCAACGTCCTTGCCGGCACCCTGGCCGTAAAGCGCCGCGGTCGTCGACAGCATCTCGCGCATGCCCGGACCGCCGCGCGGCCCTTCGTAACGGATCACCAACACGTCGCCCTTCTTGTATTTCTTCGCTTCGACGAAGGCGAAGCAATCCTCCTCGCGATCGAAGCAGCGGGCCGGACCACGAAACTTGAGCTCGATGCCCTGCATACCGGCGACCTTGCAGATGGATCCTTGCGGCGCGAGGTTGCCCTTGAGCACGATGAGGCCACCGGTCTTGGCCAGCGGCTTCTTGGTCGAGCGGATGACATCCTGGTTCTTCGGTACGACAATGTCCTTCAAGTTTTCGGCCATGGTCTTGCCAGTTACGGTCAAGCAGTTACCGTGCAGATAGCCGCCGTCGAGCAGCGCTTTCAACAGCACGGGCACGCCGCCGACACGATGCAGATCCTGCATGACGTATTTGCCGCCCGGCTTGAAGTCGCCGATATAGGGCGTCTTCTTGAAAATTTTGCCGACCGCGTGGATGTCGAAATCGATCCCCGCCTCGTTGGCGATCGCCGGCAGATGCAACGCCGCGTTGGTCGAGCCGCCCGACGCCGCGACGACCATTGCCGCGTTCTCGAGCGATTTGCGGGTGACGATATCGCGCGGCCGGAGGCGCTTACGGATGAGCTCCATCACCGTCTCGCCCGACGCCTCGGCATACTGATCGCGTGAATCATAAGGCGCCGGTGTGCCAGCCGAGCCGGGCAGCGCCAGGCCAAGCGCTTCGGAAACGCACGCCATCGTGTTGGCAGTAAATTGACCGCCACACGAACCGGCCGACGGACACGCATTACATTCGAGCTCGTGCAGTTCCTCGTCGGTCATCTTGCCGGCGTTGTGCATGCCGACGCCCTCGAAGACATCGACGATGGTGACGTCGCGGCCTTGGAAGCGTCCCGGCAGGATCGAGCCGCCGTACATGAACACGGCAGGCACGTTGAGCCGGAGCATCGCCATCATCAGTCCTGGCAACGACTTGTCGCAGCCGGCCAGCCCCACCAACGCGTCATAAGAATGGCCGCGCATGGTGAGCTCGACGCTGTCGGCGATCACTTCGCGCGACACCAGCGACGCCTTCATGCCGGCATGACCCATCGCGATGCCGTCGGTGACCGTGATCGTCGTGAACTCGCGCGGCGTGCCACCGGCGGCCGCGACACCTTTTTTCGCCGCTTGCGCCTGACGCGCTAGCGCGATGTTGCACGGTGCTGCTTCGTTCCAGGTCGTGCAGACGCCGACGATGGGCTGGGCGAGTTGCTCTTCGGTGACGCCCATGGCGTAGAACATCGAGCGGTGCGGCGCGCGCGCCGGCCCAACGGTGATGTGCCGGCTCGGCAGCTTCGACTTGTCGAACGGCTTCTTGCTCATTCCATCGGGCATAACGGGCTCTCCTGCGGATCGGACGCCGCAAGATACAAAGCGCCGGGCTGGTTTGACTAGGCTTTCTCGGGATATTCGATGGCGACGACTTCGACCGCGCCAGGGCCGCGCGGGCCCTTGATCTCGACCACGTCGCCGACCCGCGCCTTGAGGAGCGCGCGCGCCACCGGCGCGATCCAGCTCACCTTGCCGTGGTCGGCGTCGGCTTCGTCGATGCCGACAATGGTGACGGTGTGCTCTTTGTCGTCCGGCGTGGCGTAGGTGACCGTGGCGCCGAAGAACACCTGATCGCGGTTGGTCTGCGCCGCGGGATTCACCACCTCGGCGATCTCCAGCCGCTTGGTCAGGAAGCGGATGCGGCTATCAATCTCGCGCAGCCGTTTCTTGCCATAGATATAGTCGCCGTTCTCCGAACGATCGCCGTTGCCGGCGGCCCACGCCACCGTTTCGACCACCTTCGGCCGCTCGACCTTGATCAGCGCCTTCAGCTCGTCCTGCAAGCGGCGATGGCCCGTGGCGGTGATGTAGTTCTTCGCGCCCGCCGGCAGCGCCGGCCCGCTGTCGAGCTCGACATCGTCCGCCGCGGCGTCGGGTTCCTTCGTAAAAGCCTTGCTCATGGGGCGATCTTGCCATCCCCCGACGCGGGCGCCAAGATCGCCCACATGGAAGGACGTCCGGCCCCAACCTTGTCGCAGCGCGCCGACGAGCTCGAGCATCGGCAGATCGCCGAACTCGAACGGCTGGTGGATCGCTCGGTTCTGTTCACATCTGGCGACCGTGATCCGACCGAGCCGGTGCCGATGCGCTTCAAGACTCTGGCGCCGGAACAGCACATGCTGATGGGCGACGATCCACGGCTCAAGAAAATGCCGGCCAAGCCGACGCTGATGGATTTCTTTCGACTGCGTTTCGCGCCGGCGCATCACCTGCTGCAAAGCGCGACGCATGCGCGCAAAGCGGGCATGAGCGAAAAAGTCGTCACCGCCTGCCTGCTGCACGACATCGCCATCCTAGGATTTATCCGCGCCGATCACGGCTATTGGGGCGCGCAACTGGTCGAGCCTTATGTCGACGAGGAAGTGTCGTGGGCGATCCGCGCACATCAAGCGCTGCGCTTCTTCGCGGACGAAAGCGTCGGCTACACCTATCCCGAAATGTATGTTCGGATGTTCGGCGCCGATTACAAGCCAGAACCTTATGTCGAAGAGGCCTACCGCCGCGCGCGACAGCACAAATGGTACATGACCGCGCGAATGATCACGGTCTACGACGTCTATTCGTTCGACGCCGACGCCAAAGTGAGCTTCGACGACTTCGCCGACATCCTCGGCCGCAACTTCAAGCAACCTGACGAAGGCCTGGGCTTCGACAACAGCCCGGTCGCGCACATGTGGCGCACGATCGTCTGGCCGACGAAGTTCCTCTAACGCGCCAGCTAGCGACCCGGCGGTCGGTAGGTCACCGACTTGCCGATCGCGGCATCCATCTCCTCGACGGTGAGTAGCGGCGTCAGGCTGAGCTTCGCTAATCCGGCAGCATTGACCGCCAGAGAAAACGCGGCCGCCGCCGTGTTGCTGGGAACATCGACGATCGAGATCACGTCGTCGGCGCCGAACGCGAAATAAAACGCTTCGAGCTTGCCGCCATCGGATTCGAGCAGCTTTGCCACCGCCGCGCGCCGGCCCGACGCCTTGTCTTTTTCCAGGCCTTTGACGCCCTCGGCGGTATAGGAAACCCGCACCAGGTATTTCGGCATGTTGTCCTCTCCTGCTGTTCTACACCAGCGCCGATGATAGCATCGGCAAAGCGCCACGGCGATTCGGCCGCGTCGCCATGGGAGACCCGCGCATGATCCGCATCGATCCCAAGACGACGGCCTGCGTCACCATCGACATGCATCGCGGCCACCTCGATCCCGCCGTGGCGACGTTGCCGCTTCCGGCGGAGCGCTGCGGCCCGGTGATCGAACGCTCGGCCAAGCTTTTCGACGCGCTGCGCCGACGTCATGTGCCGATCGTGCACGTCGTCACCGAGTACCGCGACCCCGACGAGATCAAGGCCAATCCGTTCTGGCGCGGCGAGCCGGGCGACAACCGGCCGAAGATGCGCCAGGGTGCGTTCACACATAACCTCGTCGGCAG
>DATEMD010000077.1:0-19359 GCA_035275845.1 Allostellaceae bacterium
CGCCCTGGCGCTCCAGCCGGCGGTGGTTGGAATAGGGGTGTAGATGGAAGGCGATGTCGCGGCTCGCGGCGGAGTTGCCTCGCTGCATGGCAGAAATCCTTACGATCAGTGCGGAAGAAGGCGTGGCTACTATCGGCCGTGGCGGCGGTTGCCGTCAAATCCACGCGATGGCGGGCTGAATCATGCACCCGACCAGACGGCTGACTGCGGCATCCCGTCGCAGGCGGACCGGGAAGCGGTTCGAGCGCTTCGCCGATCGGGCAGTACGCGAAATCTGTCCGGAAGCTTGTCCACAAGTCTATCCACAGATTGTGACAGTGTTGCGCAACTTGGTGCTGGCGTGGTTCATTGCCGCGGTTCCATCCTTTCCCCACCGCCGTTCCCTGTCTGACCGAAAGCCACGACATGCCCGGGTCGCCGCTCGACGACAAGGATTTCGCCAATCTCGACATGGACCGGGTCGTTGCCGACCCAGAATATCGACGCCGCGTCATCGACCGCTTGCGGCGTCATCCGCGCGTAGCCGGGCAGCGGCGTCAATCGTCGATGTTCTACGACCCACCGCCGGCCGACGAGGAATAGCTCAGCGTCGTTGGCGCGGATCGAGCGCCTGTTGCAGTCCGTCGCCGAGCAGGTTGCACGCCATCACCGTCAGGAAGATCAGCGCGCCCGGGTAAACGGCGAGCATCGGCGCCAGCGCGATGGTTTCCTCGGCGCCGGTCAGCATGTTGCCCCAGCTGGCGAGCGGCGGCGCGATGCCCAGACCGAGGAAGCTCAGCACCGATTCCAGCAAGATGATCTCGCCGACGGCGAGCGACGTCGCGACGATGATCGGCGTCGCCAAATTCGGCAGAATGTGCACCAGCATGATGCGCCGATGGCCCGCGCCCAACGCTTCGGCGGCGCGGACGAAATCCTGCCGCTTCAGCGACAGCGTCGCGCCGCGCACCAGCCGTGCGACGGTCGTCCAGCCGACCAGCGTCACCAGCACGATGATGCGGTAGAGGCTCATCGCTTCGGACTGTTGCAATGAAGCGGGCACGCCGAGTTTTCCCAGATCGGCGGCGGCCAGGACGACCAGCAGCGGCAGCAGCGGCAATGCGATCACCCCGTCGGTCAGGCGCATGAGCGCCGCGTCGAGCCGGCCGCCGAAATAGCCGGCGACCAAACCGATGGTGGTGCCGAGAACGGCCGCCGCCAGCGCCGCGCTCAAGCCGACGAGGAGCGAGACGCGGCCGCCTTCGAGCAGCCGCAACAACATGTCGCGGCCGAGCTCGTCGGTGCCGAGCGGATGACCCAACGACGGGCCGGCGAGGCGCTGATACAGGTCCACCGTATCGGCGTGCGCGCCGAGCGCCTGCGCCAGCCATGGCGCCAGCAGGACGGCCAGCGCCAGCGCCAGCAGCACGCCGCCGCCGAAACGCACGCGCGGCTGGGACAGTGCGCTCATCGGTACACGATCCGCGGGTCGCTCGCGGCATAGGCGAGATCGGCGGCGAAATTGGCCAGCAATGTCATCAAGGTCGCGAACAGCAGGCCGGCAAGGGCCAGGTTGTAGTCGTTGCCCAGCACGGCGTCGTAGATCAGCTTGCCCATGCCGGGATAGCTGAACATCGTCTCGGTGATCAACGCGCCGGAGAACAGCGAGCCGAACGACAGCGCGACCACGGTGATCAGTGGAATCAGCGCGTTGCGCAACGCGTGACGCGTCAGGATGCGGACCTCGCCTGCGCCCTTGGCGCGCGCCGTGCGGATATAGTCGTGGTTCAGCGTGTCGATCATCGCCGCGCGCATGTAGCGGAGCTGCGGCCCGAAATTGACCAGCGTCAGCGTGATCACCGGCAGCACGAGATGGTCGGCGCGGTCGGCGATGCCGCCGGCGCCGATGGTCGTCGCGCCGCCGGGCGGTAGCCAGCCGAGCTGCACGGCAAACACCAGGATCAGCATGAGCGCGAGCCAGAACGACGGCATGGAGATGGTCGCGAAGCTGGCGAAATTGGCGGCGTCGTCGAGCCACGAGCCGGGCCGCCGCGCTGCCAACAGGCCGATCGGCCAGGCGAGTGCGAGGGTGAGCGCGAAGCTTGTGCCCATGAGCAAGGCTGTGTTGCCGAGGCGCGGCAATAGCACGGTCAGTACCGGCTGGGCGTAGAGACGGGAATAGCCGAAATCGCCGTGCAGCGCCGCGCCGGCCCACGCCGCGTAGCGTTCCAACAGCGGCTTGTCGAGACCGTAAAGCGCCTTGAGCCGCGCGGCGTCGGCCACCGTCAGGTGCGGGTTGGAGGCGATCATCAGATCGACGGGATCGCCGGGCATCAGGCCGATCAGCGCATAGATCACCAACGACATGATCGCCAGAACGACCAGAATCTCCACGGTTCGGCGGGCGGCAAATCGGCTCATGGCGTGCGGGCCTGGGCGTCGCGATTGACCGCGCGCCACTGCTCGACCCAGAGCGTCGAGGGATATTCGTGGCCGGTGGGCGTCAGGCCAACCAGCCATTTCGGCAAGATGAAGGGCTCGGCGCGGAAGAACAGCGGCAACGCCGGCAACTCGTCGGCGTAAAGCGCCTGCAATCGCTGCCACAAGGCCGCCCGCTTGGTTCGATCGAGTTCGACCTCGATGGCATCCAACAAGTGATCGGCCTCGGCATTGCGCCAGCCGACGAAGTTCTCGCCGCTCCAATTGTTGGCGGCCGACGGAATCTCATCCGAGCGCAGTTCGGCGCGCGGCACATCCTCGGGCGCCGCCGACCATGCGAACATGCCCATCTGGTACTTGCGCTTGATCATGCTGTCGCCGAACAGGACGCGTGCCGGTTGATTGGCCAGGTGTACTTCGATGCCGATCGCGCGCCATTGACTCTGAAGGACTTCCTCGACCAACTCGCGCGAGCGGTTGCCGGCGGTGGTCGCAAGCGTCAGCACCAGCGGTTGGCCGGCGGCGTTGCGCCGCACGCCGTCGCCGGTTGCGTGCCAGCCAGCCGCGTCCAACAGCGCCTTCGCCTTCGCCGGATCGTACGGATATTTCGGCACGTCCGCGGAATAGACCCAATCGAGCGTCGGCACGAAGCTGTCGGCGACGGGATCGCGGCCGGCGAACAGTTCCTGGCTGATCGCTTTGCGGTCGACGCCATAGAGCAGCGCGCGCCGGACGCGCACGTCCGCCAGGATCGGATCGTCGAGGTTGATGTCGATGTGTTCGTATTCGAGCCCCGGCTTGTAGATGATGTTGAATCGGCCGCTGTGGCGCTTGGCGAAGGCCAAGGCCTCGTCGAGCGGCAGGCCCAGTTCGCCGGGCACCATGTCGAGGCCGCCGGCCAGCAGATTGGCCTCGAGCGACGCAGTGTTTTCGACCGCCCACACGACGATGCGGCTGAAATAAGGTCGCGGGCCGCTCCAGGCGGGATTGCGTTCGAGCACGATATGCGATCCGGGCGATACGTCCGCGATGCGGTACGGGCCGTCATAAAGTCCGCGCGCCGTCGGATCGGTGTCATAGCGCGAGCGGATGCGATATTGCGCCGGGTCGGCGAAGGCGGCGCGCTCGACCCGCGCCGGTAGAATCTCGAAATCGTTGAGCGCGGCGTAATCGAACGTCAAGCGATCCATGTCGATGGTGAAGGTGCGCGCGTCGACCGCTTTGACGGCGAGCATACGGCGATAGAGCTCGGCGTCGGCGACGCCGGTCTGTGGATTGCGCCCGACCTGCCAGGAAAAGATTACGTCGTCGGTCGTGACCGGCGTGCCGTCGTCCCAGTGCGCGTCGGCCTTGAGCGTATAGGTGAGGCGGAGGCCGGTCTTGCCGTCGGGCAGGACGATCTTTTGCGCGAGCCCGTTGGCGAAGCTCGGCAGCGTCTCGCACAGCATGCAGACCAGCTGCCAGTCGGCGTCGTAGGTGGTGAGCGGCCGGCGCACCATGCCGAGCACGTAGCTCTTGGCCACCATCGGGTCGATCAGCGGATTGAGCGTTGCCGGAAATTGGCTGATGCCGATGGCGAGCTCGTCGGCGCGTTCGGCGCACTGCGCGGCCGCCGGCAGCGATAGGCAAAGGATGACCAGGAGGACTCGCCGCATTCTGCGCGGCGAGGATAGCAGAACGAGCCGGCAGGCTTAAGCGCGCTTGCCTTTGCGGGTGGCGAGGCGGCGCGGCAGCAGCGTGTCGCTGCTATTGCCGTAAAGCACGTCGTAGGTGCGCAGGCCGTCGCGCGCGTCGAGGAAATCCTGCACCTGCTCGTCGAGCGACAGCGTCATCAGCTTGGCGCGCGTGTTGCGGCCACGGCGCATGGCGATCGTATCGGTATTCGGCATTGGAACCCCCTTCAGCATGCTTCCCTAAAAAGCAGGCTAAAGGCGCAGAGGTTTCTAAATAGTTTACCCGGCTTTTCGGGCGGAAATGCTGGGTTTTTCGGCGCTGTGGCCGGCGAACTTGGGCATCACCGCTTCGCTGAACAGGCGCAGCGACCGGTCGGCGGCGGCATAGGGCAGGTCGTTGAAGTTGATCTGCAACGAGGCAACCTCGAAGCCGCCCACCTCGTCGTTGTAGCGCGCGATCTGCTCGGCGATTTCGTCCGGTGAGCCGATCCAGGCGCCGCCGCTTTTGACCTGCGTGTCGATGGTCTCCTTGGCCAGGATCTCGGCGATCTTGTCGTAACCGGGGTAATCCTTGGAACTCATCGAGCCCCAGTCCGCCGTCGCGGCGGCGATCGCCTTCAGATAGCGGTTCAGCGGGTCGCGTGCGACTTCGAAAGCCTGTTGCTGCGTTTCGGCGCAGTGCATGTGGAAGGCGAGCATGACGCGGCCGCGGCCGGCATGCCCAGCCTGTTTCCAAGCGTCGCGATAGAGGCCGAGCAGTTCTTTCATCTTTCCGCCCGCCATCGGAATTCCCATGATCGCGTGGCCGGCCTTGCCGGCGGCGACGAAGCTTTCGGGCGTGGCGATGGCAGCAACCCAGAAAGGCGGCCGTGGCTTTTGCGTCGGCCGCGGCAGCGACGTGACGTTCTCGAAGCTGTGGAATTTGCCGGCATGGCTGGCCGTGTCCTGCTCGAGCAGGATACGCACCTGTTCCATGCCTTCGGCGAAGCGCTCGCGGCTTTCGTTGACGCTGACCTTGAAGTTGGCGAACTCATAAGGAAGGAACGCGCGGGCGAAACCGACTTCGAGCCGGCCGCCGGAGATCGCGTCGAGCATGCCGATCTCGCCGGCAAGCTTGAGCGGATTGTTGAACACCGGCAGCACCGCGCCGGTGATCAGTCGCGCGGTCTTGGTCCGCTGTGCCGCCGCCGACAGGAAGACGATCGGGTTCGGCGTATAACCGCCGTACGGCCGGAAATAGTGCTCGACGGTGCGGATATGGGTCCAACCATAGCGATCGGCATTGTCGACGAGACGCAGACACTCGTCGAAATATTGCGCGCCGGATTTCTGGTCCGGACCGACGCAGGGGAAAAACTGCATGCCGAATTCCATGGTGCCTCCTAGCCGGCCAGTGGCAGCCTTCTTCGGAAATTCGATTGAATACTGATTGTCAGTATACTGTCAAGTTGTCGTCCGGCAACCATCGTGCTAGAGGAAGGCGTCATGCCCATTCTCGAACTGCACGCTGCGCCGGGCCATCTCATCCGTCGCCTGCAACAGATCGCGGTCGCGCTGTTCATGGCTGAGACCGGCGCTTACGACCTGACGCCGCTGCAATATGCGGCGCTGCTCGGCATCCGTGAGAATCCGGGATGCGATCAGACGACGTTGGCGAATTACGTCGCGCTCGACCGCTCGACGATCGCCGACGTGGTTGAGCGGCTGGAAGGCAAGGCGCTGATCCGGCGGAAGCCGGGCACGCAGGACCGGCGCACCAAGCGGCTCGAATTGACCGCGGCCGGACGCAAGCTGGTGGTCGCGGCATCGCCGGCGGTAGGCGCGGTGCAGAACGCCATCCTGGCGCCGCTCAAGGCGTCCGAACGGGCGATTTTCATGGCTTTGCTGCGGCGCCTCGTGCATCTCAACAACGAACGCAGCCGTGCGCCGTTGCGCTTGAACGGCGAGGAATCGCGCCCACGTAAGACGGCGTGACGCTCTACACGATCGGCCATTCGACCCGCGGCTTCGACGAATTTCTCGCGCTGCTGCGCGAGCACGGCGTCGCGTGCCTGGTCGACGTGCGCAGCATTCCGCGGTCGGGCCGCTATCCGCATTTCAACGGCGACGCGCTGGCGGCGGCTTTGCAGAGGGCGAACATCGTCTATCGTCACATGCCGGGGTTGGGCGGCCGCCGCGGCCGAACGAAAGGCGCGCCGTCACGCAACACCTTCTGGCACGAGGAAGGTTTCCGCAATTTCGCCGACTATGCCGAGAGTTCCAATTTTGCCGCCGCGCTGGCCGAACTGCGCGCACTCGCACACGAGCGGCCGGTGGCGATCATGTGTGCCGAGGCCGTGTGGTGGCGCTGCCATCGCCGGATCATCAGCGACTACCTCGTCGCCGCGGGCGAGGAGGTCCGCCACATCATGGGTCCGGGCAAGAGCGAGATTGCAACCCTGACGCCCGAGGCGCGGACGTTGCCGGGCGGCGCATTGCGCTATGCCGCCGCCGATCTGTTTGACGGCATCGAAGGCGGGCGAACCTAGACGCTAGGCTGCGCTGGTCGGCTGCTGCCGGGCGAGCTTCTCGGATTGCGCCAACGTCTGCAAAAGCTGACCGTCCGCCTGATAGGTCATCTTGGCGAAGGCGCGCAGGAACGTGTCGGTGCGCGGCAGTTGGAACAGGGTTTCCTCGTCTTCGCCCTCGGCGCGCGCCGAGATGACGACGACGTTGTCCTGCGGCGTCAGGATGAGCTCGCTCAGCACGATGCCCGGTCCGGTGACGTATTCGACCAGGTGCTGCGGCCGGTCCTCGGTCCGGGTGATCGTCATGCGGTAAGGCACGCGGCTTGCGGCACACTCGATCAGGGCGCGGGTGAACGGCGACAGAAAGGTTTCGTCGAAACCGAGCACAGCCGTCGCCTTTTCATCGGATACGGTCGAGCGGATTTCAAGTGTCGCCCACAGCGAGGCGCGGCCGCCGAAATAGTCGACCGACGCGAGGTCGAGATTGAGGGAGTCGATCGGCTGCGGCGGCGATACGGCGCGGCTACAGAGGAAGGCGAAGCACGCCGGCTCACGTTTGAGGCTGAGCGTCGTCGCCGCTTCGAGATTGCAGTCCGGCAGGGCGTGCGTCGAGTAATTCACGAAAGCCTCCCTCACATGCCTGCAATTTTAGGCAATCCACGTTAAGGGAAGCATAACGCGCGGGAACCGGTCCGAATGGCCGCCGTTTTCGGCCGATCTCGTGACGGCGAGGGTCTAAAAGACCAGGCGGCCGCCGGCCAACAGCAGCGTCGCCGCCAAAATCAGTCGCAGGGCGGCATCTGGAACCCGGCTGGCGGCATAGCTGCCGAGGACGATGCCCGGCAACGAGCCGAGCAGCAGAGCGCCGAGCAGGTTCCAATGGATCGAACCCAGCATCCAGTGGCCGATGCCGGCGATCAGCGTCAGCGGCACGGCATGCGCGATATCCGAGCCGACGATGCGAGCCACGGGCAGGCGCGGATAAAGCAGCACCAGGGCGGTCGTGCCGAGGGCACCGGCGCCGACCGAGGAAATCGGCACCAGCACGCCCAGCGCAGCACCAGCGGCAATCGTGAGCCAATGGCTGCGCCCCGAATCGAGCGTGGCAAGGCGATCGCCAAAGTGCCGAACGATCCGGCTGCGGAAAATCAGCACGAAAGCGGACGCGAACAGTGCGCAACCGAGAACGATGGTGATGAGCGCGTGCGCTGCCGTGCCTCCGAGATTTAGGCGCGAAAGCACGAACAGCGTGATCCCCGTCATCGGCACGCTGCCGGCGGCAAGCCGGCCGACAATCGGCCAATCGATCGTGCCGGTGAAACCGTGCATCGCCGTGCCGGCGGTCTTGGTGGCCGCGGCATAGAGCAGATCGGTACCGACGGCAGTCGCCGGCGAGATGCCGAACAGCAGGATCAGCAGCGGCGTCATCAGCGAGCCGCCGCCGACGCCGGTCATGCCGACGAGCATGCCGACGACGAAGCCGGACACCGGATAAGCCAGATTAAAGGCGTGATGCAGAAACATGCCGTCTCCTCAACCTTCGATCATACCAGCAGCGACGGTCGCGTGCGTCTGTTCGTCGATCAGAATCAGCGCGCCGGTCGCACGGTTGGCACGGTAAGGGTCGAACGCCAGCGGTGCCGCTGCAACAATGCGGACGCGCGCAATATCGTTGCGGACGAGGCCGGTCGCCGGTACGGGGGCGAGCGTCGTCACGTCGAGCCGATGGACGAGCTCCTTAATGTGGGCAATGGCGGTGCGGGTGCCAACCTTGATCAGATAGCGACGTCCGGCGGCGAACGGCTCGTCGTCGAACCAGCAGATGGTGGCGTCGAGACGGGTGGCTACCGCCGGCGCGGCGTTTGGGTGAACAAGGATGTCGCCGCGGGCGATGTCGACCGCGGTGTCGATTTCGACGCCGATCGACTGCGGCGCGGTCGCGTCATCGAGCGCGCCGTCATAAGTCGCGATCGCACGCACGCGGGTGGTGACGCCGGAGGGCAGGGCGACGATCGGATCGCCGACCGCAATCCGGCCCGATTCGATGCGGCCGAGGTACCGGCGATATTGGCCTGCGGGTGTCGTCATGCGCCGGACGAGCTGCACCGGCAAACGAAGCGGCAGATGGTCCGTCTCGACCGCTGTCGGCAGGCCTTCGAGGATTGCCAGCATCGGTTCGCCGTCGTACCAGGGCAGGCGTTCGCTGCGCACAACCACGTTGTCGCCGAACTTTGCCGACAGCGGCACCACGATCGGCGGCTCGGCGCCGAGCGTTGCGGCGAACGTCTTGACCGCATCGGCGACTGCGTCGAACGGCGCGCGTGCGAAATCCACCAGATCCATCTTGTTCACCGCGATCACCAGATGCCGGATGCCGAGCAGGTGCGCGAGAAAAAGATGGCGGCGCGTCTGGGTGGTCATGCCGTTGCGCGCATCGACCAGGATCACGGCGGCGTCGGCGGTGCTCGCGCCGGTCACCATGTTGCGCGTGTATTGCTCGTGGCCGGGCGTGTCCGCGATGATGAACTTGCGCCGCGGCGTCGCGAAGTAACGGTAGGCGACGTCGATCGTAATGCCTTGCTCTCGTTCAGCAACCAAGCCGTCGGTCAACAGCGAAAGATCGACCGCGGCGTCGCCGTTGCGCGCGGCGATGCGCTCGAGCGCGGCGAGCTGATCGTTCGGCACGGCGCCTGCGTCGTGCAGCAGCCGGCCGATGAGCGAGCTCTTGCCGTCGTCGACGCTGCCAGCCGTGGTGAACCGCAACAGCTGCGGATCGTTACCGGAGGAAAACGACATTAGAAATATCCGGCGCGCTTGCGTTCTTCCATCGAGGCGTCGGACGTCCGATCGTCGAGCCGGGTGGCGCCGCGCTCGCTGACGCGTGCGGTCATGATCTCGGCGACGACCTCGTCGGCGGTTGCCGCTGGCGATTCCACCGGCAGGGTGCACGAAATGTCGCCGACGGTGCGGAACCGGACGATGCGTGTTTCGACCGGCTCGTGATCGGCAAGTTCGGTCGTATCGACCACGGGTATCAGCGCGCCGCCGCGCAACGCGATGCGCCGCGGATGGGCGTAATAAAGCGACGGCAATTCGATGCCCTCGCGAGCGATGTACTGCCACACGTCGAGCTCGGTCCAATTGCTGAGCGGAAACACGCGCATGTGTTCGCCCGGATCGAGACGCGTGTTGTACAGGTCCCACAACTCAGGGCGCTGGCGGCGCGGATCCCATTGGCCGAACGCATCGCGGAACGAGAAGATGCGCTCCTTGGCACGCGCTTTTTCTTCATCGCGGCGCGCGCCGCCGATGCAGGCGTCAAAGCCGAACTCGGCGATCGCATCGAGCAGCGTTACGGTCTGGAAAGCGTTGCGGCTCTGATTGGCGTGTTTCAGCCGTATACGGCCGCGGTCGATCGAATCCTGCACCGTGCGCACGATCAGCCGTTCGCCGAGCTGCGCGACGAGCCGGTCGCGGAAGGCGATGACCTCGGGGAAGTTGTGGCCGGTGTCGACGTGCAGCAGCGGGAAGGGCAGACGTCCGGGCCGCAGCGCCTTTTCGGCAAGCCGCAACAGAACGGTCGAATCCTTGCCGCCCGAGAACAACAGAACCGGGTTGCGGAACTCGGCCGCAACCTCGCGCAAAATATGGATCGCTTCGCTCTCGAGCGCGTCGAGATGCGCGGCGTAGGGGATTGAGGCCGGGGTCGATCGCGACGCCGCGGGCCGTTCGATCGTTGTCAGGATTTCGTTGCCGCTCATGACGCCTTCCGGTGCGGGTGTAGGCCGCATTCGCGATGTTCTGCCGACTCCCACCACCAGCGGCCGGCGCGTAAATCCTCGCCCGGTGCGATGGCGCGGGTGCATGGGGCGCAACCGATGCTCGGGTAGCCGCGATCGTGAAGCGCGTTATAGGGGACCGCGTGCTGACGGATGTAACGCCAGACGTCGTCATCCGACCAGTCGGCCAACGGGCTGAATTTGTGCAGGCCGTGCTCCGCGTCCCATTCCTGGGTCTTCAAGTCGCCGCGGGTGACCGACTGGGAACGACGCTGGCCGGTGATCCACGCCTGCTTGCCGGCGAGCGCGCGCTGCAGCGGCTTGACCTTGCGCAGGAAGCAGCATTCGAGGCGCAACGCCTGGCTATCGTAGAAGGCATTCGGACCGTTGGCCGCGACGTAACGTTCGACATCCGCCGCATCGGGCGTGATCACCGTGACCGGAATCTGATAGCGGCGTGTCGTGGCGTGGATGAGCGACTGGGTTTCTTCCGGCAGGCGGCCGGTATCGAGCGTGAAGATTTCGATCGACAGGCGATGCCGTGCGACCAGATCGATCAGCACCATGTCTTCGGCGCCGAAGCTTGCCGCCAGCGCCGCCGGCGCATGGCTTTCGGCAATGGTTCGCATCAGGCTCAGAACCTGCTGCGTTTGCTCTTCGGCCTGCACGGAAACTTCTCCTCAACCAACCCGAGCTAAGAATCCCAGTGGTGATACACCTGTATTGTCACGGATATCAATGTATTATTTATAGTAATAACAACTTTTAAATGTTATATCTGGAAAATTCTATAATAACCCTTCAATAACAAAGTCTTAGTGCAATATTCGGTCGAACAGGCCGATGGTGAAATTGACCGGCATGGCTATCGGACCGGCGCGTCCCCAAAAACGTTCGGGGACCGGCGGAACCGGCGAGCCGTCATGCAGCATGGCCAGCGCTGCCTGATCGAGCAGCGGATTGCCCGAACTCTTGGTTATCCAGGCGCTGGTGACGGTGCCGTCATGGGCAAGGGTGAACGCCACCATCACCGTGCCCTCTTGTTTCTTTTTCAGCGCGTCGTCGGGGTAATGCTTGTAGTGCTCGAGATGACGGCGCACGCGGTCGAGATAGTCGTCGGGTGAACCCGTGCCGTAACCGGGGCCGCCCGGACCTTGGCTTACGCCGAAATTGCCGTTGCCAGCGCTGCCGACGCCTTCCGTGCCCGTGCCCAATGCGGCCGGCGCGCCCGCTGTCGCGACCGTTGTTGGCGGCGTCGATGGCGCCGGCGCCGGCAGCGGCGTGGCCGTCACAGTCGGCGCGGGGTTGCGCGTCGGCTTCGGTGCTGGCGTGGCCGTCGGCTTGACCACGCGCGGCTGCTGCGTCGCTTGATGTTGGCGTGGCTTGGGTGGCGCGGTATCGAGGTGAGTCACGGTCGGCTTCGGCTTCGGCGTCGGCAAGGGCGGCGCGGTGTCGTTCGCCAAGGGCGTGACGTCACTCGGCGCGGCGTGCGCGAGGCTGCTTGCCGCCTGCGGCGCCGCGGCATCTTGTTGACCCGGTAGTCTGGCTTGCCCGCCGCTGCCGCCCGGCGAACCTGCGCCGCCGCCGGTGCCCTCGAACTTGACTGTGACCGGCGGATACACAACTTCCTGCGGCGGCGGAAGGCGCCAAAGTCCAAGCAGAAGCGCGAGGATCAACCCATGCAACAGCACGGAATCGGCAATGCTGCGCCACAGGCGCTTGCGATCCTTCCGGTCACGGAATTGATCCGCCGGTTCAGGCGTTATCGGGGTGTAGACGCCCTCGGTCGCCACGACCATCAATTGAGCAAAAAAACCTCAATAGAGGACATGGCACCGAATGCCAAATGAATCAACAGGCTGGCGGAAACGCGGCGGTTGGCTAGTTGGTTAAAGGCGGGCCGGAGCGGGACGTGATTGTGATGACAGCGGACCAAACGTTGACGGTGCGGCCGGTGCGCCAGCTCGGCGGATTCTTGACGGCCGGCGCGTGCCTGCTCGCGCTTGTGGCGTTGGTCGCATTCGCGCTCGCGCCGGTCGGATGGCGTCTCGGTGTTTGGTACTACACCGCCGCGTTTGGGATCATGCGCTACGCCGCGTACGTTGCGCTGCTTGCGGCGGCGTTTTCGATCGTCGCGTTGGTGGGGTGGTCGCGCCTATCGCCGTCGCGTCGCGTCGCCGCGCTTGCCGCATTGGCGATTGCGACCATCGTGGTCTATGTGCCGTGGCATTACGCGCAATTGGCGGCGGCGACGCCGCCGATCCACGACATCACCACCGATACCGTGAATCCGCCGCCGTTCTGGGTGGTGCTGCCGTCGCGCGCCGAAGAGAACGCCAACGCCGTCGAATACGGTGGCGCCACGGTCGCAAAACTACAACACGCCTACTATCCGCAGATCGTGCCGGTGAACACGACGCTGCCGCCGCGCGCGGCGTTTGCCGTCGCGTTGGCGACGGCGCAGTCGATGCCAGGCTGGATTGACGTCATCGCCGAGCCCGAAGCTTGGCGCATCGAGGCAAGCCAAGAGTCGTTTTGGATGCGTTTCACCGATGACGTCTCCATCCGTGTCTCGCCAGACGGCAAAGGCAGCCGTATCGACGTGCGTTCCCTGTCACGGCAAGGGCGCGGCGATTTCGGCGTCAACGCCGCTCGCGTGACCGCCTATCTCGACGCACTTAAGGCGCGGCTCGCGTCGATGCCGCGCTAGGCGTGGGTCAAGCGCCGCGCCCGATTGCGGCCGGCTATCGCGTGTGGCAAGTTTGCCGCCCCTCTGCACGCTCAATTCCGCGCCTCACGGACGAAAGGATGGCGTCGTCATGAAGTTGCTGCGCTTCGGCCCGGCGGGCCACGAGAAGCCGGGTTTGCTCGACAAGAACGGGCAGATCCGCGATCTCTCCAGCGTCGTCGCCGACATCGGACCGGACCAGCTGGCGCCTGCTGCGCTCGACAAACTGCGTAAGCTCGATCCAGCCAAGCTGCCGGCGGTGTCGGGCAATCCGCGCCTCGGGCCGCCGGTCGCCAACGTGCCCAAGATCATCGCCGTCGGTCTCAACTACATCGATCACGCCAACGAGGCGACGATGAAGATCCCGACCGAGCCGGTGTTGTTCATGAAGACGATCACCTCCTATGCCGGCCCGAACGACGATGTTGTGCTGCCCAAGAATTCAACCAAGGGCGATTGGGAAGTCGAACTCGGCATCTTCATCGGTACCAAGGCGCAATACGTTTCCAAACAGGACGCGTTGAAGCACGTTGCCGGCTACACCATCGTCAACGACGTTTCCGAACGGAATTTTCAGCTCGAGCGCGGTCCGCAATGGATGAAGGGCAAGGGCTGCGACACGTTCTGCCCCACTGGCCCGTGGCTGGTGACGCCGGACGAGGTCGCAGATCCGCAGAACCTCGAAGTGATGTGCGAGGTCAGCGGTCAGGTGATGCAAAAAGCCTCGACCAAAAGCATGATTTTCGACTGCGCGACCATCATCAGCTACACCAGCGAGTTTATGACCCTGATGCCGGGAGACCTGATTGCCACCGGCACGCCGTCGGGCGTTGGTCTCGGCCGCAATCGGTTCCTCAAGCCGGGCGATAGCATGCGCCTGGTCGTGACCGGCATGGGCGAACAGCGGCAAAAGGTGGTGGCTTATCGCCCATAAGGGGGCTTGCGGGCCCGACCGGCCGGCGTGTCCGCATGCTGGCGGCGAGCCCGGATTCGCGCTAATCTAAACAGTTGTTTAGCTGTCTCCGGGGAGGGGGTTTTCCTGACTGCCATGTATGATCGTCGTCCTGATTTCTTCCGTGCCGATGACGCACCGCCGTCCGGCCGCCGTGTCGAAGCCAAGGTGAAGTGGTTCAACACCGCCAAAGGCTTCGGTTTCGTCACCTTGTCCGATGGTACGCCCGATGCGTTCCTGCCCATGGCGGTGCTGCGCCGGGCGGGTTATGGCGAGGCGCGCGAAGGTGCATCGATCGTCTGCGAAGTCGGCGCCGGCGCCAAAGGACCGTTGGTCGTCAACGTCCTCAACCTCGACAACAGCACGGCCATGCCTAGCGGCGGCAATGGCGGCAGCAACGGTGGCGCGCGTGCCAGCGCACCGCGCGGTCCCGCCCAAACGATGCAAGGCGCGGTCAAATGGTTCGAACCCGATAAGGGCTATGGCTTCATCGCACCCGAAGGCGGCGGCAAGGATATTTTCGTCCATGTCACGGCTTTGCGGCGCAGCGGCGTCAACGCCCTCGAACCCGGCCAACGGGTGCAGGTCGATGTCGTCGAGGGCCGCAAGGGCCTCGAAGCCGATCACGTCACCTTGCTATAAGACGGGGTCGCGGGGCCGACGCATCGATGTCGGTCCCTGCGCGTTATTGGGAGTAAGCGTCGGAGTACGTCGTTCATGGATCTGCAGGACACACTGAAGACCTACCGGCTGTTTTCCGGCTCTTACGATTTCGTCTTCGGTCCGATCTTCCATCCTGGGCGCAAAGCTGCGGTCCGGATCGCTAACAATCTACCTGGACAGCGCATCCTCGAGGTCGGCGTCGGCACCGGCCTGTCGCTGCCCTATTTTCGTACCGATTCCGCGGTCACCGGCATCGACGTCTCGGCCGAGATGCTTGCCAAGGCGAAGACGCGTGTCGCGCGTAAGCGATTGACGCAGGTCAAGGCGCTGCACGTGATGGATGCCGAGCAGACGAACTTCGCCGATGACAGTTTCGACGCGGTGCTGGCGCTCTACGTCGCGTCGGTGGTGCCGAACCCGGCACGCTTCGCGGCCGAGATGCGGCGTGTCTGCCGGCCCGGCGGCACGATCGTCATCGTCAATCATTTCATGAGCGAAAGCTGGCTGGTCAGCCGCTTCGAAAAGGCGCTCGCGCCGCTTGCCGGCAAGATCGGTTTCCATGCCGACTTTCCGCTCGACGACTTCATTGCCGACGGCAAGCTTGAGGTCCGCGATATCCGGCCGAGCAATCTGTTCGGTTACTGGAAGCTGCTGCGCTGCGTCAATAACAAGGCGGCCTGAGCGCGTCCGCGCGGCGGTCGCCGCTAGATCAAGTCGAGATCGAAACCCATCACGGTGTGGCCGCCGGCGATCGCCGGCAGCAACCCGGGCGCCTGTGCCAGGCGATGTTCGGCATAGAACCGCGATGTCGCGATCTTGGCTTCGAGGAACGGCCGGTCGCTCGCGCCGGCGTTCAGGCGTCGCGTCGCCGCTGCAGCGCCGCGCGTCAACAGCCAGCCGGCGGCAACCGTGCCAAGCAAGCGGAGGTAAGGTTCCGCGCCGGCGAGCGCCGCGCCGAGATCGTCGGCGGCTTTTTCGAGCAGGCCGTTCGTTGCCCGCTCTAGCGCGTCGATGCCGCGGGCGAGATGGCCGTCGGCGTCGTGACCGTCAAGCTGAGCCAGGTCCCGGCGCATTTCGGTGATGAGGTCGGCAGCCGCCGCGCCGCGGTCGCGCAGCAGCTTGCGGCCGACGAGATCGTTCGCTTGGATGCCATTGGTGCCCTCGTAAATCGGCGCGATGCGCGCGTCGCGCCAATGCTGTGCGGCGCCGGTCTCCTCGATGAAGCCCATGCCGCCGTGCACCTGGATGCCGGTGCTGGCGGTTTCGACTCCCTGATCGGTACACCAGGCCTTGACCACCGGCGTCAGCAGGTCAAGCCGCGCCTGGGCTCGGGCGCGCTGCGTTGCATCGGGCAGGCGGTGGGCGCGATCGGTCGTGCCGGCCGCGTAATAGGCGAGGGCACGCGATGCTTCGTTGGCCGCGCGCATCGACAACAGCATGCGGCGCACGTCGGGATGATGGACGATCGGCAGCCCGACGCCGTCGGTGGCGCCGGCCGGTTTGCCCTGGATGCGTTCGCGCGCGTAGATCCGCGCCTGCTGATAGGCGCGTTCGCCGATCGCCACGCCTTGCAGGCCGACATGCAGCCGCGCCGCGTTCATCATAATGAACATGGCCTCGAGGCCGCGGTTCTCTTCGCCCACCAGAGTGCCGATGGCGCCGCCATCGTCGCCATAGGACATGACGCAGGTTGGGCTCGCATGGATGCCGAGCTTGTGCTCGAGGCTGACGCAGCGCAGGTCGTTGCGCGCGCCCAGACTGCCGTCGTCGTTGACGAGCAGCTTCGGCACGACGAACAGCGAAATGCCTTTGCTGCCGGCGGGCGCATCGGGCAGTCGCGCGAGCACGAGATGGACGATATTGCCGGCCATGTCGTGTTCGCCCCAGGTGATGAAGATCTTCTGGCCGGTGATGCGGTAATGATCGCCTTCGCGCACCGCCCGCGTCCGTAGCGCGCCGAGGTCGGAGCCGGCCTGCGGCTCCGTCATGTTCATCGTGCCGGTCCATTCGCCGGATATCAGCCGGCCGAGATAAAGGCGCTTTTGCGCCGGCGTGCCGAGCAGCGCGAGCAGTTCGCAGGCGCTGATGCTGAGCATCGGGCAGAGCGACCAGGCGAAATTGGCGCTCATCCACATCTCGTTGACCGCCGTGTCGAGCGCAATCGGTAGTCCTTGACCGCCATGCTCGGGCGACGCCGACAGCCCGCTCCAGCCACCGCCGGCGTAGGCGCGATAGGCTTCCTTGAAGCCGGAGGGCGTGCGCACGACGCCGTTTTCGAGCTGGCTCCCTTCAACGTCGCCGATCCGGTTGGTCGGCGCGATGACGTTGCCGGCGAGCTTCGCCGCTTCGCCAAGGACGGCGTCGACGATTTCCGCCGATGCGGTCTCGTAGCCGGGCAGTTTGGCAATTTCGGGCAACCCGGCGATTTCGTCGAGTGCGAAGCGCATCTCGGCCAGCGGCGCGGCGTAGCCGCTCATAGCACCTTGCCAGGGTTCATGATGCCGTCGGGATCGAGCGCTGCCTTAATTCGCCGCATGGTTTCGAGTTCGAGCGGCTGTGCGTAGTGCGCAAGTTCGTCGCGCCGCGCCAGGCCGATGCCGTGCTCGGCGCTGATCGAGCCGTCCAGCGACACGACGATATCGTGAACGATGCGATTGAATTCCGCCCAGCGCTTCAGATAGACGGCTTTGTCGGCGCCCGGCGGCTGGGTCAGGTTGAAATGGATGTTGCCGTCGCCGACGTGGCCAAACGGGTAGGGACGGATGCCCGGCAGGCGCTCCTTCACCGCCGCGCTCGCCTTGACGATGAACTCGGCGACCTTGCTGATCGGCACGGAAACGTCGTGCTTGATGCTGCCGCCGAGTTTTTCCTGCTGCTCGACCAGTCCGGCGCGGATGCGCCAGAGTTCGCGGCGCTGCGCCTCGCTTTCGGCGATGACGCCGTCTTGTACCAAATCCGCCGCCATCGCCGCTTCCAGCAACGCTTCAAGCGCCTGGCGCAGGTGCGCGCCGCTGCGGCTCGACGAGATTTCGAGCAGCGTGTACCACGGATGCTTGGCGGCCAGCGGCTCACGAAAGCCTTCGCCGTACTGAAGCACGTTGTCGATGGCGATGCGCGGGATGAGTTCGAATCCGGTCAGCTGATCGCCGCTCGCGGCGCGGGCGCGGGCGAACAGCTCCATGACGTCTTCGACGCGCTTCAATCCGACCAGCGCGGTTTCGACCTCGTGCGGTCGCGGAAAGAGCTTGAGCGTCGCCGCGGTAATGATGCCGAGCGTTCCTTCGGCGCCGATGAACACCTGCTTGAGATCGTAGCCGACATTGCTCTTGCGCAGGCCACGCAGACCGTTCCAAACCCGGCCGTCGGGCAATACGACTTCGAGGCCGAGCGCCAATTCGCGCGTGTTGCCATAGCGCAGCACGTTGATGCCGCCGGCGTTGGTCGAGAGATTGCCGCCGATCTGGCACGAGCCTTCGGCGCCGAGGCTGAGTGGAAAGAGCCGGTCGGCGGCTTCGGCGGCGCGCTGGAGTTCGGCGAGGATGCAGCCGGCTTCGGCGGTGACGGTGAAATTGAGCGCGTCCAGCGCGCGGATGCGGTTCATACGGCCGAGATTGATCAGCACGCCATTTGCCGCTGCGACCGCGCCGCCCGACAGGCCTGTGTTGCCGCCCTGCGGATAGATCGGCAGCCGCGCCTTGGCGCAGATCGTCACCAGATTCGCGACCTCTTCGGTCGATGCCGGCCGCAACACCGCGAGCGCCGCGCCACGATAGCGGCCGCGCCGCTCCTCGAAGTAAGGCTCGGTATCGGCGCCCTCGGCGACGCCTTTCGGCCCGACAACCGCCTTGAGGCGCGCGATCACATCGGCGGCGGCAACGCTGTCCATGGCTAAAGCCCTATCGCTCCAGGCCGGCTGCCGTCCAGCCCTCAGTTGGCGCGGCCCCGCGCAGCGCGGCGCAGGCGGTCGTTGATCGCCGCGCCAAGGCCGGTTTCGGGGATCGGCATGACCGCGATCGCGGTGAAGCGCGGCTGGTCGAGCGTGCGCAACGCCGCGAACAGATTGGCCGCCGCCTCGGTCAGATCGCGCGCCGGCGACAGATTGACGGTCGCGGCCGCGCCGGACAGCGGCGTGCCGAATGCCAGCAGCGCCTCGCCCGGCGCGACCGCTATGGCGTTGAGGTGCAGCGGTTGCACCGGCGCATAGTGACGCTCAAGCATGCCAGGCGAGCGGGGTGCGTCGGTATCCCCTGCGTCGGCGAGGCGCCCCAGCACGCTTTCAAGCTGTTCGCGTGGTACGCCGCCCGGACGCAGCAACGCCGCTTGCGGCTGTGACAGATCGATCACCGTGGATTCGATGCCGACGCGACACGGTCCACCGTCGAGCACGGCGGCGATACGGCCGCCAAGTTCGTCGAGCACATGGTCGGCGGTCGTCGGGCTGACATGGCCCGAGCGGTTGGCGCTGGGCGCGGCGAGCGGCCGTCCAACGGCGCGCAGTAGCGTCTGCGCCAGCGGATGCGCCGGCGCGCGCAGCGCCACGGTTTCCAGCCCTGCGCTCGCCAGACGGGAAATCGAACAGGCGGTACTGCGCTTGAGCACGAGCGTCAGCGGCCCCGGCCAGAAGCGGCCGGCAAGATCG
>DATEMD010000078.1:0-10237 GCA_035275845.1 Allostellaceae bacterium
GCGGGCGGCACGCCGCGCCGGCGCAAGCCGGCGAGCGTCGGCATGCGCGGATCGTCCCACCCCGTCACGCGCTTGTCCTGCACCAGCTGAGTCAGGAACCGCTTCGACAGCACGGTGTAGCCGAGATTGAGCCGGGCGAACTCGTACTGATGCGGCTGCGACGGCACCGGCAGGTTGGCGATGAACCAATCATAGAGCGGCCGGTGATCCTCGAACTCGAGGGTGCAGATCGAATGGGTGATGCCCTCGATGGCGTCGGACTGGCCGTGCGCGAAGTCATAGGTCGGATAGATCGCCCATGTCTTGCCGGTGCGTGGATGCTCGGCATGCAGGATGCGATAGAGCACGGGATCGCGCAGGTTGATGTTGCCGCTGGCCATGTCGATTTTGGCGCGCAGCACGCGCGCGCCGTTGGCGAACTCGCCGGCGCGCATGCGGCGGAAGAGATCGAGGTTCTCCTCGACGCCCCGGCTGCGGAACGGACTTTCCTTGCCCGGCTCGGTCAGCGAGCCGCGCATCTTCGCCATCTCGTCCGGCGGAGTATCGTCCACGTAAGCCTTGCCGGCGCGGATCAGGTGCTCGGCCCATTCGTAAAGCCGCTCGAAATAGTCGGAGGCGTGATGGAGATGCGTGCCCCAGTCGAAGCCGAGCCAGCGCACGTCGCGCTCGATCGCGTCGATGAATTCCTGCTCTTCCTTCGCCGGATTGGTGTCGTCGAAGCGCAGGTGGCAGACGCCGCCGTATTCCCTGGCGATGCCGAAGTTGAGACAGATCGACTTGGCGTGGCCGATATGGAGATAGCCGTTGGGCTCGGGCGGAAAGCGCGTCACCACGCTTTTGACGCGGCCGGATTTGAGGTCGGCCTCGACGATGTCGCGGATGAAGTCGCGGCCGGGTGCGGCGGCGGGCTGGTCTGACGGCATGACTCTTCTTCTTATGTCGAGGGTGCTGGCGTGGGCGCGCGCGGCGTTTCGCCGGGATCGAATTCGACAGCCGACGCCGCGGCTGTGAAAGCGTTGGTGATCGGATAGCGGCGGTCGCGGCCAAAGGCGCGGCGCGTGATCTTGATGCCCGGCGGCGCCTGGCGGCGCTTATATTCGGCGCGGTCGAGCATCGCCCACACGGTCCGCACGGTGTCCTCGGCAAAGCCCCGCTTGACGGTCTCGGCCACTGCCATGTCGCGCTCGATCAGGCATTCCAAGATGCCGTCGAGCGTCGCATAGGGCGGCAGCGTGTCTTGATCGGTCTGGTTGGGCCTGAGCTCGGCGGTCGGCGCTTTGGTCAGCACGCGCTCGGGCATGACACGGCCGCCGGGACCGAGGAAATCGTCAGGCCGGTTCGCGTTGCGCCAACGGCAAAGCGCATAGACGGTCATCTTGTAGACGTCCTTGAGCACTGAATAACCGCCGCACATGTCGCCGTAGAGCGTCGAGTAGCCAACCGACATCTCCGACTTGTTGCCGGTCGACAGCACCATCCAGCCGAACTTGTTGCTGAGCGCCATCAGCGTGATACCGCGGGCGCGCGCCTGGATATTCTCCTCGGTCGTGTCCGGCGTCTTCCCCCTGAAGGATTCCGCCAGCGTCTTGTCGAACGCCTTCATCGCCGGCGCGATATCGATCGAGCGCAGTTCGCAGCCCAAAAGCGTCGCGACCTCGGTCGCGTCCTCGACGCTGTCACGCGAGGTAAACGGCGACGGCATGACGACGCCGTGCACCTTGTCGGGACCGAGTGCATCGACTGCGACCGCCGCGGTCAGCGCGGAATCGACGCCGCCCGACAAGCCGATGACCACGCCCGGAAAACGGTTCTTGCGCACGTAATCGCGCAGGCCCAGCACCAGCGCGTGATAGATCGCGGCCTCGCCCTCTTCGGGCTTTTCGAGCGCGCCGGCTTCGACCGTCCAGCGCCGTCCGGCGCGGCGCCATTGGGTCACCGGCTGCGCCTCGCGCCAGCTTGGCGCCTGGAGACGCAAATTGAACGCGGTGTCGAGCGCGAACGAGGCGCCGTCGAACACCAGCTCGTCCTGGCCGCCGATCTGATTGACATAGAGCAACGGCAATCCGGTTTCCTTGACGCGCGCGACGGCAAGCGACACGCGCTCGCCAAGCTTGTCCGTTTCAAACGGCGAGCCGTTGACGACGACGAGCAGGTCGGCGCCGGATTCCTGGAGCGTCTCGGCAACGTCCGGCGTCCACATGTCCTCGCACACCATGACGCCGAGCCGCACGCCCTTGAACGGGATCGGACCCGGCGGTGGACCGGCCGTGAAGACGCGCTTTTCGTCGAAGACACCGTAGTTCGGCAGCTCGTGCTTGAAGCGCAGCGCCGCCACTTTGCCGTCGGCCAGCAGCACGGCGGCGTTGTAGAGCTTGCCGTCCTGGCGCCAGGGCGATCCAAGCAGCATCGCCGGCGCGTCCTTCGTTTCGCGCGCGAACGCCGTCACGGCGGCCTGACAGGCGGCGACGAACGCCGGCTTCAGGATCAAATCTTCGGGCGGATAGCCGGCAACGACGAGCTCGCTGGCCACCACCAGATCGGCGCCCTGCCCGCGTGCCTCGGCGAGCGCGCGGCGCAGCTTTGCCACGTTGCCGGCGACGTCGCCGACGGTGGGATCGAGCTGGGCAACCGAAATGACGAGTGAATCGACCATGACAGGGCGCACGCTAGGAGCCGTGCCGAGGGGTGTCAATCAGCCGCCGCGCCAGCGCCGGTCAAACCGGGGGCCGGATCGGGTAGCACAATCCTAGCCGCGCGTGGTCTAGGCCGCGAAACGCACCGCGTTGATCGGCGGCAGCCGGCCTTCGGGCGCCGTCCAGCTGTCGCCGCCGTCTTCCGAGATCCACACGCCGCCGCTGGTCGAGCCAAAGGCAAGCGTCGCGCCATCGGCCGCAACGTCGAGGGCGTGGCGCAGCACCAGATCGTAGGCGTGACGCTGCGGCAACCCCTTGTGCAGCACCTCGAAGTTCTTGCCGCCGTCGCGGGTGCGCGCCACCACGACCTTGCCATCGACCGGCACGCGCTTTTCGTCCTTGATCGCCGGCACGAACCACGCCGTGTTCCGGTCACGCGGATGCGCCGCAACGGTGAAGCCGAATTTCGACGGCTTGATCGCCGTGATCTCGCTCCAGCTGAGGCCGGAATCCTCCGAACGGAAGACGCCGTTGTGATGCTGGCACCAGACGGTGTCGGGATGCGCGGCGCAGCGCGCCAGGCGATGGATGTCCATGGCGATCGGGTCCTCGCGCCGCTCGGGCGGCATGTATTCGTTGTACATGCCGCCGCGGTTCATGATGCGCCAGGACTTGCCGGCATCGTGGCTTGCCCAGACGCCGGCGGTCGAAACACCGACGCGAATCTCGTCGGGCTTCTGCGGGTCGACCAGCACGGCGCTGATGCCTGGCTGCTCGCCGCCGGCGACGCCCATCCATTGCTTGCGCTCGGGCATCATCCACAGCGCTTCGATCAGCTTCCAGCTTTCGCCGCCATCGTCGGAGCGGAACAAGCCTCCGGGCATCGTGCCGGCCCAGAGCCGCCCCGATACGAAGCCGGGTTCGAGCGACCAAATCTTGCCGAGCGACCAGGGATGCGGATCGTCGGTCGCGTCGTCGGGCTTGGGCGGAAAGGTCGGCACGCCGAGCTCGCGCCAGGCGTTGCCCTCGCGCTTCCAGAGATGCGAGCCGAAATGACCGAGATCGAGCGCGGCATAGAGCGCGCCATCGGTCGACAACAGCGCCGAGACCGGATCGCCGAGGAAATGCACGTCGGCGATCGCCCAGGCGCCTTTTTTCTGGCGCGCAATCTCAAACAGGCCCTTGCGGGTGCCGACATAGATGCGATCAGCCATGCGTTCCTCCCATTCCCGTCATCCGCCGGTCAGCGCCTGAAACACGTAGATCTTGTCCGACGCCGACACTGGATCGCTCAACCGCACGCGATCGCGCACCGGCTTGCCGTTGACGTAGAGCGCGACGTGCCGGCGCAGGCCACCTTGATCGTCGAGCACGTAGCCGCGCAACGCCGGCCGCGACGCGAACACCACACCAAGCGCCTCGCCCACCGTCGCGCCCGCGACATCGGCCGGCGGCGCCTGGAGAAAGCGCTCGAGCGCGCGAGTGAAGGCGACGGTCGGCATGGCGCCACCGCGATCAGCCGCTCCGGCGCGGCTGCATATCTTCGAATCCGGCCGCCGCTTTCTGAACGTCGGACGGAAAGTCCTCCATTTCCTGCACCTGCCGGATTTCGATGACCGCGTCGTGCATGACCGGACAGCGTTTGGCCCAGGCGATCGCCTCGTCCTGGGATTTGGTCCGGATCATCCAGTAACCGCCAAGCGCCTCGGACGTGCCGAACGGACCGTGCGCCACCGTCGCCTTGCCGGCGGCGAAAGTGACGCGCGCACCCTTGGCCGGTGGATGCAGGCCATCGAGCGACACCAGCACGCCAGCCTCCTTCAACGCCTGATTGTATTTCATCATCGCCGCGACCGCCTCGGCCGTTGGCACGCAGCCGGCGTCGGCGCTTTCGTACCCCTTCGGGATCATCAGCATCATGAAACGCATGTCAGGCCACCTGCTTGGCGCGTCCACCGACCTTCGCCTCTTCGGCCGGCGCGACGTAGACCATCCACATGATGCCGAACTTGTCGGTCACCATGCCGAAGCGCGGCGAGAAGAAAGTCTTGCCGAGCGGCATCATGACGTTGCCGCCTTCGAGCAGACCGTTGAACATCCGATCCGCCTCGGCCTCGTTCGCGACGGTGAGCGACAATCCGAAGCCGTCGAAGTGACTCATCCCATCACCGCGGCACTGGCCATCGCCGGCGAAGACCACCGTGTCGCCGATGCGAACGCGCGCATGCATGACCTTGTCGGGCTGGAGATTCGGCGGATTGCCCTGCGGCTCGGGATTGTCCTTGAAACGCATCAGCATCGTCACCTCGGCACCGAGCGCCTTCGTGTAGAAGGCGAGCGCCTCGTCGCACCGGCCGTCGAAGAACAGATAGGGCTGTAATTGCATGGTTGCTCCCTTTCCCCTTCCTGGGGGTTCCCTGGCTGGAGCGTGCGGGTCATGCCCGCCATCTGTCCAGTCCTTGACAAATACGTTGATACCAACATATTTAAAGCATGTCAAACGCTGTTTCATTCGCGGCCACGGTGCATGTGCGCGACACCTGCCTCTGCATGCATTTACAACGCGCGGCGCGCGCCGTCGCGCGCCGGTTCGACACGGCGCTGCGGCCGCTCGGTCTTACCAACGGTCAGTTCTCGCTGATGATGTCGCTCAATCGGCCGGAGCCGCCGACCATGGGCAGCGTCGCCACCCTGCTCGCCATGGATCGCACCACGCTGACCGCAGCGCTCAAGCCTCCCGAGCGGCGTGGCCTGGTCGCCATCACCGTCGATCCCGCCGACAAACGCAATCGGCTCCTGCAGCTGACGCCTGCAGGCCGCGCCCTGCTCGCCAAAGCGTTGCCGATCTGGAAGCGCACGCACGCCGCGCTCGACCAAGAACTCGGTTGGCCGAACGCGGCGCGCCTGCGCGCTGATCTGCGCGGACTGTCTTAAATCTGCGGCCCGCGGTTACGGATGCGGGTGGTCTTGCCCGCCGCCGCCTTGCGGCTGACCGCCGCCCGGCTCACCCTCGTGTTGCGGGTGTTGCCCTTGCGCTTCCGGATGACCCGGCGGCTGCGCTTGAGGATGGCCCGGCTGCGGACCGTGCGGCGCCGGCACATTGGCGCGCTGGACCGCCGGCCGCTGCTGCTGCGGACGTTGCTGCTGCGGACGCATGGGCGCCGCGCCTTCGGCGTGGACCACACCACGGGCTTTGAACTGAGCCGGCCGCGGCGTCGCGGCGATGGCCGGACGACCATTGTTGGTCGACGAGCGCATCGCCGGATTGGCCCGCGCGGTGTTCTCGTGCCGCTGCTGCACTGCCGTCGGTGCGACATGCGCCTCACGCGAGAACTGCTCTTCCTGCGCCGTCGGCCGTGCCTGAACGCCGCCCTGGCCGCCGTTGTAGCTGACGCGCGTGACGTTGACGTTGTTGACCACCGTCTTGTTGTAGACGTTTGTGATGTGGACACCGCCGAAGTTGTTGTAGGCGCGGTTGTAATGGAACTCGTCGTGGTCCCAGAACCCGCCAGCATAGCCGACGCCGATATAGCCGAAGCCGTAATTGATGCCGCCGTAGTAGCCGACGTGCGGGCCCCAATAGCCGGCGTGCCAAACATAAACGCCCTCACCCCAACCCCAATAACCTGGCGTCCACAAGAAACCAACCCGTGGCGGCCGCACCCAGGTGCCCGGCACCCAGTAATAACCGTAGGGTCCCCACGCCCAGTAGCCGGGCGCCCAAATCCACCCCGGTCCCGGGATCGCCGGCTGCACGTAAACCGGCAGCGGCGGTGGCGCGACGGTAATCGAAACCGCGACCTGCGCTTCGCCAGCGCGCGGCAAGGCGATCGCCGCGAGCACCAACATCAACGGCAAAAGCAAACGGCGAACGCTGTGCATGACGGGTCCTTTGAATCGTTGCTGCAAATTAACGCCGCGCACGGCGCGGCTGAAAATGGGACGCGCATTCTATCTATTCGATAGATTATGGCGGTCCTAAGGCCTCGGCACGGCGAAACCCGGGCGACATCGCCGCCCGGGTCCCGTCGTGCTTGCTCGCGAGTAACGACTGCTTGGCTTGGCGGCAGCTGAACCGCTAGTCACCCGTCGTCGGCGTCGGCCGGTTGTACGGGTTGCCGTAGGTCATGGCCTGCTGGTTGAAGTACGATGGCCACCATGACTGCGGCGGCGGACTTTCGTAACTCTGCGCAAAGGCCGCGGTCGTCAGCCCGATGAGGGTTGCGGCCGTGAGTAGAATGCGTGTCATCAGCTCCTCCTTTTTGACGAACCCTGGAGGTAGTCAAAGGCCGCGAGCGATCAACCGCCCGGCGTCCTATAGCTGTGAAAACGGTGTGACCGGAGGCTCAGCGGAAGCGGTGGTCACCAAGGTCGGCACGCAACGCGGCGCATAGTGTCCTGATCGCCGCCACCAAGGCGCAACAACCTAAGGCCGCAGCGCCCAGATTATCCGACGCCGAGATCGCGGCGGCGCCGTCGCGACGGCGCCGCCGCCAACAAAACAGTACGCGTCTGTTGCGAAGCTACTTCGAGCTGCCGCCACCTGCTGGCATGTCGGAGCCACCCGTCGAACCGGTGCCGCTGTCGCCACCCGCTGGCATGCTGGAGCCGCCCATCGAGCCACCGCCCGATGAACCGCCCTGCATCAGCGCCTTCATCGTCGCATGATCGAGCTGGGCGGTCTGCTTCAGACCGTTCTGCTTCTGGAACTGCGACAGCGCGGACTTGGTCTGCGGCCCCATCTTGCCGTCAACCTTGCCCTTGTAGAGACCGTCGTCCTTCAGAGCCTGCTGCGCCTGCTTGACTTGGCCCATGTGGCCCGTGTCGCCCGTCGGCGCCGCCTGACTGCTATTGGAAGTACCCGTTGCGCCAGAATTCGGCATTTGGCCCGTCTGCTCCATGTCCTGCGTGCCCGTGCCGTGATTTTGGCCCGTCGCATGGTCAGCCTTCTCTTCTTGAGTCGGCGACATGTTGTTCTCGGAATTCGGCATCGTCGACTGCGGCGACGGCATGGCTGGCGATTGAGCCGGCGATGGGGGGCTGCCTTGCGCAAAGGCGCCGCCGGCCGTGAGCGCCAAAACCGATGTGGCCAGCAATAAACGCTTCATCATTTCCAATCTCCTTTTTGCCCCGGGGCCCCGGGACTGCACCTACGCGAACGTATTCGGATGCAGTCTGTTCCGCCGCCGCCGGATCGATCACTGTTTTGTCCCTGGCCGGCCGGGCAATCGGATCGGCTTTGGTTTTTTGGCAAGAGGAGGAAACCGAAGTGCGCCAGGTCTCAGTCGACCGCATAAGCAATCGGCCGCACACGCCCTTGAGCGCGTGCGGCCGATTCGCCGTCGATACTAGAAGCTGGACGCCGGCTTAGTGCGCCGTCGTGCCGCCGGACGGCATTCCGCCACCGGCTGAACCAGCCTGCGACAGCTTCTTCATCGTCGCGCTGTCGAGGCGGGCGGTCGGCTTCAAGCCGTTTTCCTTCTGGAACTCTTTAACGGCAGCCTTGGTCTGCGGCCCGAACTTGCCGTCGACCTTGCCCTTATAGAGTCCGGCTTGTTGCAAAGCCTGTTGCGCGTCCTTGACCTTGGTGGCCGAGGCCGCATGCGTCGCCGCATGGGTCGCGCTGGCCTTGGGGGCTTGCCCCATCGAGCCACCGGGCGCGGCCGGTGCCGGTGCTGCCGCAGGCGGCGGTGCAGCCGGCGACGGAGCGGGCGAAGAAGTCGTACCCTGCGCAAAGGCACCGCCGGCCGTGAGCGCCAAAACCGATACGGCCAGCAACAAACGTCTGATCATTTATAACCTCCTGATGGACCCCCCGGGGCCCCGGGGGAGTGGAATAGCACAAGCGACGACGGCAGTGGACGCGATCTGTTCCGTTCCTGACGTAAGCCGCCTGCGGATCACCGTTTTGTCACATCCTCGGTGCACTGCACAAGCTTTGGAAAGTGCTGCGGCAATTGAGATCCTGGGCGGCGATCCCAATACAGACCGACCGGGCTGTTCGTGCCGGATAGTCGTGCGCCTCACGCCAGGTCGATGGCGTATTTTTTGAGATCGGCGAGGTTACAATCCTCAAGTGCGCCTTCGTGCGTTGCGCGCAGCACGACACGCGGCGCCTTGCCGGCGTCGAGCGCCTCCTGCCAGCGCGGCGCACACAGGCACCAGCGATCGCCCGGCTTCAGGCCGGGGAAACCGAACTCGGGCATCGGAGTCGACAGGTCGTTGCCGCGCGACTTCGAAAACGCGAGGAACTCGGCGGTGGTGACGACGCAGACCGTATGGCTGCCGGTATCGTCGACGCCAGTGTCGCAGCAACCGTTACGGTAAAAGCCGGTCATCGGCTTGATCGAGCACGATTCGAGTTTGCCGCCAAGGACGTTCCGTGACGGCGCCCGTCCGCGTCGCTCGCCACCACCGTCGTTCGGATCGAAAGGCACGGCCGCCCCTCCTCGCCCTGGCCACGGTGCTCCCTCTCACGACGCGACGGTCGGGGTCAAGCCGCGCATGCGACCATCCGCCTGGCGCGGCTGACACATAATTGCATTGCCCGCTCCGCGGGCGCTCTCTACCGTCGAACGCAACAGCGGGGAGCGCTTTCACGGTGGATTCGCCGCGACGGCATGGCGTTCGTTGGGCAGCACGCGCCGGAATTCTGGCGCTGGCGCTCAACGCCCTCGTGCCGATCCACTTGGCCTTCGATCTGGCCGAGGAACTGGCGCCGGCACACCACAGCACGGCTGAACCCGAACACCACGGCATCGAATGGCGCGTGCTCGCGACGCTGATCGGCCACGACGCGCACAATGCCGACGACACGGACGATCACGGCCAACATCACGACGCCACCTGCCCGGTCATCGCCGCGTTCGGTGCCCTCACCGGACTTGTCACAACGACGGTGCCGACGATCGCACACCCGATCGCAGTCGTGCGCGTCGATCTACCGGCACCGACCGTGTCCCGGCCGGTCGACGCGCCGTCCGTCGCCTATCGCTCGCGCGCGCCGCCGCGCGTCTAAGCCCATTGCAATCCGGTCGTGGCGAGCCGCGTTCGCGCGGTTGCGGCCCTTCGTAGATTCGAGCTTGGAGATCGAGATGAAACGCACCCTTTGGTGCGCGGCTGCGTTGGCGGCTGTGGTTTGGCTTGGTGCGTCACCGAACGCGCGGGCGCACGCCGTCTGCGGCAACCGTGTCTTTCCCGCAACCCTGACGATGGACGATCCGGGCATCGGCGACGAACTGTCGCTACCGACGATCCAGTATCTGCCAATTCCGGCGACTGGCGGAAATTCCGCCGGCCATTCGGTCGATTACGGCTTCGAATGGGATAAAACCATCACCCGGGATCTGGGCATCGCAATCAACGACGATTACTTCACCCGGCACGGCAGCGCCCAGAGCCTGCACGGCTGGGACAATCTCACGGTGACGCTCAAGGACGAGTTGCCGTGCTGGGACGCGCAGGAATTCCTCGCGTCGGTCGGCGTGATCCGCAATTTCGCCCGCACCGGCTCATCCCAGTTGATCAACGCCGGCGCCATCGGCAACGTGAGCACCACGGCGCCGACGCTCTATCTTGGCAAAGGACTTGGCGATCTGCCGATC
>DATEMD010000079.1:0-3878 GCA_035275845.1 Allostellaceae bacterium
CGACCTGTCGCACGAATTCCACGTCCAGGCTGACACCGGCGAAAGCCAGCTCTATTTCGATAGCGAGATCGAAAAGCTCGACGAAGACAAGATCGATCCGGCGAGCCCGACGGTGCAGGACGATCTCTTGAAATGGTACGCGGCCACCGACGAGAAGCACGATCCGGCGGCCTTCGCGCGCGTGCCCGAAGCACGGCGGCGTGAGGCCCGCGGCATCGAAGTCGGCCAGCTGTTCTATTTCGGTACCAAATACTCGGCGCCGATGAAAGCGACGGTCGCCGGCTCCAAGGGCGATACCGTCGCGGTCGAGATGGGTTCGTACGGCATCGGCGTGTCGCGTCTGGTGGGCGCGATCATCGAGGCGTTCCACGACGACGACGGCATTATCTGGCCGGAAAGCGTGGCGCCGTTCCGCGTCGGCCTGGTCAATCTGCGGCCCAGCGACAAGCAGTGCGCCGAAGCCGGCGATCAGCTCTATCAACGGCTGATGAAATCCGGCGTCGACACGCTCTACGACGAACGCGAGGAATCGCCTGGCGCCAAGTTCGCGGCCATGGATCTGATCGGCCTGCCGTGGCAGGTCGTCGTCGGGCCGCGCGGCCTCAAGCAGGGCGTTGTCGAGGTGAAGGAGCGCAAGACCGGCGTCAAGCAGGAGCTGTCGCTCGATGCGGCCGTGGCGCGGCTGGTGGGTCTCCGATGATCCTCGGTGCCTTCGAACGGATGATCGCTTTCCGCTATCTGCGTTCGCGGCGGCAGGAAGGCTTCGTCTCGGTGATCGCGGTGTTCTCGCTCATGGGCATCATGCTCGGCGTCGCGACGTTGATCATCGTCATGGCTGTGATGAACGGCTTCCGCGCCGATCTGCTTGGCCGCATTTTGGGTTTCAACGGCCATCTCACGGTTTATTCGGCGCCCGGTGCGCCGCTTACCGACTTCGATCAGATCGCCGCCAAGATCAAGGCGGTGCCCGGCGTCACCGCGGCCTATCCCGAAATCGAAGGCCAGGTGATGGCGACGTCGCGCGACCAATCTTCGGGCGTGTTGGTGCGCGGCGTCAGCGCGCAGACCATCCAGGCGCAAAGCTTGATCGCCAAGAACATTTCGCCTGACGCGCTCGCCGGCTTCAATGACGGCGGCATCATCATCGGTCAACGTCTCGCCTTCAAACTCGGCGTTCGGCCCGGCGATACGGTGACGCTGATTTCGCCGCAGGGCACCGCGACCGCCTTCGGTACCATGCCGCGCATCAAGGCCTATCGCGTCGCCGGCACGTTCAACGTCGGCATGTACGAATTCGACAGCAGCGTCATCTTTATGCCGCTGCCGCAGGCGCAGGTCTATTTCCAGCAGCCGAACGGCGTCTCCGAAATCTCGGTTTTCGTCGACAAGCCCGACGACGTGCGCGCCTACGATCAGGCGGTGGCGAACGCACTCGGTGGCGGCACGCGCATTTTCGACTGGCAGCAGAGCAATCTGTCGTTCTTCAACGCGGTCGAGATCGAACGCAACGTCATGTTCCTGATCCTGACGTTGATCATCGTCGTCGCTGCCTTCAACGTCATCTCAAGCATGATCATGCTGGTCAAGGACAAGGGCCGCGACATCGCCGTGTTGCGCACCATGGGCGCGACCCGCGGCATGATCTTGCGCATCTTCATGCTGTCGGGCGCGTCGATCGGCGTCGTCGGCACGGCGTTGGGATTTGTCCTCGGCGTCGAGTTCGCCGCCCACATCGAGGCCATCCGCCAGTTCATCCAGAGCATCATTGGCGTCAATCTGTTCTCGGCCGAGATCTATTTCCTGACCCAGATTCCGGCGCGCATCGACCCGTACGAGGTGGGCTCGGTCGTCGCCATGGCGCTGGCGCTTTCGTTCCTCGCCACGATCTATCCGGCCTGGCGGGCGGCGCGTCTCGATCCGGTCGAGGCGCTGCGTTATGAGTGACTTCGCGCTGGTGCTGCGCGACGTCGTGCGCACCTACGTTCAGGCCGGCAACAAGCTGCCGGTGCTGCGCGGCGTGAATTTTACGGTCAAGGCGGGCGAGATTGCGGCGCTGGTCGGTCCGTCAGGCGCCGGCAAATCGACCTTGCTGCATCTGGCCGGCTTGTTGGAAAAGCCCGACGGCGGCGCGGTGCTGCTCGGCGGTCGCGATTGTGGCGCGATGGGCGACGAGGAGCGCACCACCACGCGTCGCGCCACGATCGGCTTCGTCTATCAGTTCCACCAGTTGCTGCCGGAATTCTCCGCCGCCGAGAACGTCATGCTGCCGCAGATGATCGCCGGCGTGCACAAGCGCGCGGCGCGGGCGCGGGCGCTTGAACTATTGGGGCAGGTGGGCCTGACCGCGCGCGCCGATCATCGGCCGGCGCGACTCTCCGGCGGCGAGCAGCAGCGCTTCGCCATCGTCCGTGCGCTCGCCAACCGGCCGCAACTGCTGCTCGGTGACGAGCCGACCGGCAATCTCGATCACGAAACCGCCGGCGAGGTGGTGGGCGTGTTGCTCGACTTGGTTCGGCGTACCGGCCTGGCGGCGCTGATCGCTACGCACAATCTCGAGCTGGCGCGGCGCATGGACCGCGTGCTTGCGTTCGAGGACGGCAAGGTCGTCGAGCGGCGGGTCTAATCGCCTTCCGGCGTGTTCGCCTGGTGGATTTCCGCCACGCCGGTTTCGCGGTCTTCGCCGTAGCTGATGTAGAGCATCGCGGCTCCTGCCGACGAGTCTGTGGATAGTGCTGGTGTGATCGGCATCGTGCGCGAGAATCCGCTTGCGCCGCGCCGCGCGCATGACAAGCTTCGTCCATGTCGCACGCCGATTTCGTTCACCTGCGGGTCCACTCGGCCTATTCGCTGTCGTCCGGCGCCATCAAGATCAAGGATCTGGTCGCGCTCTGCCGTCGCCACGCCATGCCCGCGGTGGCGATCGCCGACTCGGGCAATCTGTTCGGTGCGCTCGAATTCGCCATGGCGGCGAGCGAGGCGGGCGTGCAGCCGATCGTTGGCAGCGAACTCGGCATCCGCCGCAGCGAAGGTGAGGGCGGCAACCGAGCCGCGCGCATCGGTCCGGCGCTGCCGCCAGATCCGGTGGTGCTGCTGGCGCAAAGCGAGGCTGGCTACCGCAATCTGCTCAAGCTGGTCAGCAAGTCGCACCTTGAAAGCGCGCCGGCCGAAGTGCCCCAGCTCGATCTCGCCGTGCTCGACGGCCACACCGAGGGCCTCATCTGCCTCGCCGGCGGTCCCAAAGGCCCGGTCGGGCGGCTCATCGGCGAAGGTCAGGCGCCGGCGGCCGAAGCGGTCCTGACGCGGCTTGCTGAGCTTTTTCCGGGACGGCTTTATGTCGAGCTCCAGCGCCACAACACCGCGATCGAGGAACGCATCGACGCGGCGCTGATCGAATTGGCGCTGGCGCGCGACTTGCCCCTGGTCGCCACGAACGACGTCCATTTCGCCGAACGCGACGATTACGAGGCGCACGACGTGCTGCTGTGCATCGCCCAAGGCACGACGGTCGCCGACGGCAACCGCAAGCGGCTGACGCGGGAGCATTATTTCAAGTCCGCGAACGAAATGCGCATCGCGTTCGCGGACGTGCCCGAAGCTTGCGACAACACCCTGGTGATTGCGCAGCGCTGCGCCTTCATGCCCGAGCCGCGCCAGCCCATCCTGCCGCCGTTCAAGAGCGTGTCGGGCCGCGACGAGGCGGCGGAGTTGCGCGAGGCCGCCGCCGCGGGCCTGGAACACCGTCTGGCGCAGGGGCTTGCGGCCGAGCCCGACGCGGCACGGCGCGAAGCTGCGGCGGCGCCCTATCGCGAGCGGCTCGCCTATGAGCTCGACGTCATCGTCAAGATGGGCTTCGCCGGTTATTTCCTGATCGTCGCCGA